>JAJZYI010000110.1 GCA_021798135.1 Actinomycetes bacterium
GACCCGCTCGCCGCCGTGCGCAGCGCCGCCGGGCGGGCCGGGCTCCCCTCCCAGGCGGCGTCGCCGGCGGGCCCGGGCGCCAAGCTGGGGCGCAACGACCCCTGCTGGTGCGGCAGCGGCAAGAAGTACAAGGTCTGCCATGGCGCCTCCTGACGCGCCGGCGTGCCGGTGAGCCAGGCGGCGCCGGCACCCGGCGACGAGACCCGGGACGTGGCGGCCGACCTGGCCGTGCTCGCCCGCCGGCTCGACGAGGCCCGCCAGTACCTCGGCTACGAGCGGCTGCTCGCCCGGCGCGACGAGCTGCAGGCCGAGGCGTCGCGCCCGGACCTGTGGGACGACCCCGAGCGGGCCCGGGCAGTCACGTCCGAGCTCGGCCGGGTGTCCGACGACGCCGGGGTCGTCGAGCGCGTGGCCTCGTCGCTGGACGACGCGCGCGTGCTGCAGGAGCTGCTGGCCGAGGAGCGCGACCCGGCCCTGGCGGCCGAGCTGGTGGCGTCGGTGGGCTCGATCGAGCGGACCCTCGACGAGCTGGAGCTGCGGTCGCTGTTCACCGGCGAGTACGACGACAGCGACGCCATCGTCGAGCTGCACGCCGGCGCCGGCGGCACCGACGCCCAGGACTGGTGCGAGATCCTGCTGCGCATGTACCTGCGCTGGGCCGAGCGCCGGGGCTTCGACGTCGAGGTGGACGAGGCCACCGCCGGCCAGGAGGCCGGCCTCATGTCCGCCACCTTCATCGTGAAGGGCCGCTTCGCCTACGGCCTGATGACGGCCGAGCGCGGCGTGCACCGGCTGGTGCGGATCTCCCCGTTCGACGCCCAGCACCGGCGCCAGACCAGCTTCGCCTCGCTCGACGTGACGCCGCTGGTCGAGGACGCGGGCGGGGACGTCGACGTCGACGACAAGGACCTCCGCATCGACACCTACCGGTCGTCGGGCGCCGGCGGCCAGCACGTCAACAAGACGGACTCGGCGGTGCGGATCACCCACCTGCCGACGGGCATCGTCGTCGCCTGCCAGAACGAGCGCAGCCAGCACCAGAACAAGGCCCGGGCCATGCAGATCCTGGCGTCCAAGCTGGCGGCGCGGCGCGAGGAGGAGCGGCGGGCCGAGCTCGAGTCGCTGTCGGGGCCGAAGGTCGACGTCGCCTGGGGCAACCAGACGCGCAACTACGTGCTGGCGCCGTACCAGCTCGTCAAGGACCTGCGGACCGACGTCGAGACCGGCAACGTCGACGCCGTGCTCGACGGGGACATCGACCGGTTCATCGAGGCCGAGCTGCGGCGCCGGCGCGGCGAGTCGGCGTGACGGGCGCCGCCCGGGGCGCACACTGCGCCCGGGGCGGCGCTGGCGCCGGCGTCGAGGGCTGCACGCGGGTCGCACCGGGCAGCCGTGTCGAGGGTTGCGCGAGCGTTGCGCGGCGCGCCCGGCTCGCGCCGAGCGTCGACATCGCCCCGTGCGCCCGCCCCGCTCGGCGCGCCGGCACCGCGCTCGGTGCATGCGCCGCGCGCAGCGCGGCCGGGCCGGAGGGCGCCGGACGGCGGGCGGACGCCGGCGCAGGCGAATTCGGTGACGGCTGGGAGCGATCCTGCTATCGTCAGCGGCGGCCGTGCGCGCCGTGCCGGCGGTCCGAGCCGGCAGCTCGCCGTTCCGAGCCGACACCACCATGATCCGCTTCGAGAACGTCACCAAGACGTACAAGGCTGGCACGGTCGCCCTCAACGACGTGTCGGTGGACATCGACAAGGGCGAGTTCGTCTTCCTGGTGGGCCCGTCGGGCTCGGGGAAGACGACCTTCATGCGCCTGCTGCTGCGCGAGGAGGCGCCCGACCAGGGCCGCATCTGGGTCGCCGGGCGGGAGATCGCCCACCTGAGCCCGTGGCGGATCCCGTACCTGCGGCGCAACATCGGCTGCGTCTTCCAGGACTTCCGCCTGCTGCCCACCAGGACCGTCTTCGAGAACGTCGCCTTCGCGCTCGAGGTCATCGGCCGCCCCCGGCACGTCATCGACGGCCAGGTGCCCCAGGTCCTCGACCTGGTCGGCCTGGCCAACAAGCGCGACAACCTCCCCGGCGAGCTGTCGGGCGGCGAGCAGCAGCGCGTGGCGGTGGCCAGGGCGTTCGTGAACCGCCCGTTGCTGCTCATCGCCGACGAGCCGACCGGCAACCTGGACCCGGCCACGAGCCAGGGGATCATGCGCCTGCTGGACCGCATCAACCGCACGGGCACCACGGTGGTCATCGCCACCCACGACGCCGGCATCGTCGACCAGATGCGCCGGCGCGTCATCGAGCTGCACCGGGGCGAGCTCGTGCGCGACCAGGCCCGGGGCGTCTACGGCTACGGCACCTGACCGGCGGGCGGCCCGCTGCCCAGCCAGCGCGCACCGGCGGCGACCGGCACCGACACCAGACCAGCGCACGCAGAGCAGACCAGCGCACCTGACGAGCACACGAGGATCCTCACCCCATGGCAGTTTCCGTCGAGTACGTCACCCGCGAGACGGCCACCAACCTGTGGCGCAACCGCCTGATGACCGTCGCCGCCGTCCTCACCGTGGCGGTGTCGCTGTCCCTGGTCGGGGTGTCGCTCCTGCTGCGCCAGGGCGTCGCCCAGGCCACCACCCAGTGGCAGAACGGCGTGAACGTGCTGGTGTTCCTGGACGCCCAGCCCGCCGCGCCGGCGGCGCCCACCGCGCAGCAGCTCACCATCCAGCAGCAGCTGCTGCAGCTGCCCTACGTGAAGAGCTGCATCTACCGCGACCAGGCCTACGACCTGGCCGAGGCCAAGCGCCTGCTGGACCCGAGCGCCGCGTCGGTGCTCACGGCCGGCACCACCCCGGCGTCGTGGCGGTGCGTGCTGAGCCAACCCTCCGAGGCGCAGGCGGTGGCCAAGCAGTTCAACCGCTTCCCCGGCGTCGCCCAGGTCCAGTACCCGCAGAAACAGATCCGGACGATGGAGACCGTGGTGCACGTGCTCGACGCCGTGTTCCTGGTGCTGGCCGTGATCCTGCTGCTGTCCGCCGCGGTGCTCATCCTCAACACCATCCGGCTGGCCATCTTCGCCCGACGGCGCGAGGTGTCGGTGATGAAGCTGGTCGGCGCCACCAACTGGTTCATCCGCATCCCGTTCATGTTCGAGGGGATCGTGCAGGGCCTGGCCGGCGCTCTGGTGGCGGTGCTCGTGACCGTGCTGCTGCACGTCGTCCTCGACCACTTCGCCGGGCACAACGCCACCTCCCTGCTGTACCGCATGCGCACGCCGGCAGGTGACGTGGCCGTGACGGCCGTGCTGGTGGGCATGATCGGCGTGGTGATCGGCGCGGCGGGCTCCGCCATCGGCATCCGGCGATTCCTCGACGCGTGAGCGTCGACGGCGCCGCCCTGCGAGCCGCCGTGGCCGCCGCAGGCTCGTGGCCGGCGCCGCACGTGGCGGCCGGAGTGGTCGCCGGCGACGGCGACGGCGGCGACGGAGCCGGCCCGGCGGTGGCCCGCTTCGGCGAGCACGGCCTGGTGCAGCCGTGGGCATCGCTCACCAAGCCGGTCACCGCCCTGGCCGTCCTCGTCGCCGTGGAGGAGGGCACCGTCGACCTCGACGAGCCGGCCGGCCCGCCGGGGAGCACCGTGCGGCACCTGCTGGCACACGCGTCGGGCCTGGCGCCCGAGGGCGACGCCGTGCTCGCCCGGCCCGGTCGGCGCCGGGTCTACTCCAACGCCGGCTTCGAGCGGCTCGCCGCCGTGCTGGCCGAGAGGGCGCGGATGCCCTTCGAGCGGTACCTGCGCGAGGGGGTGCTGCAGCCGCTCGGCATGGCGAGCGCCGAGCTGCCGTCCGGGGGCTCGCCGGCGTGGGGGATGGTCGGCTCGCTCGACGACCTGCTGGCGCTGGCCGCCGAGCTGCTGCGCCCCCGGCTGGTGAGCCCCGCCACCATGACCGAGGCGACCGCCGTGGCCTTCCCCGGCCTGCGCGGGGTGGTGCCGGGCATCGGGCGCTTCGAGCACTGCGACTGGGGGCTGGGCTTCGAGCTGCGCGACGGCAAGGACCCGCACTGGACCGGTCGGGCCAACAGCCCCGCCACGTTCGGGCACTTCGGCCGCTCGGGCGGGTTCGTGTGGGTCGACCCGCAGGCGGGCTGCGCGGCGGCTGCGCTCAGCGGCAGGGACTTCGGCCGGTGGGCGCTCGAGCGCTGGCCGGCGTGGTCCGACGGCGTCCTGGGCGCGCTCGGTGCCGGGTGCGTAGGATCGCAGCCGTGAAAGGCGTCGTCCTCGCCGGCGGCAGCGGCACCAGGCTCCACCCGCTGACCCGGATCACCAACAAGCACCTGCTGCCGATCTACGACCGGCCGATGATCAGCTACGCCATCGAGGCGCTGGTGCAGGCCGGCATCACCGACATCATGCTGGTGTCGGGCGGCACCCACGCGGGCGAGTTCCTGCGCCTGCTCGGCAACGGCCACGAGCACGGCATCGAGCGCCTGCTCTACGCCTACCAGGACAAGCCCGGCGGCATCGCCGAGGCGCTGGGCCTCGCCGAGCGGTTCGTGGCCGGCGACTCGGTGCTCGTGATGCTGGCGGACAACATCGTGGAGCGGGGCTTCGGCCACATGGTCCGGGCCTTCGAGCAGCAGGGCGGCGGTGCGCGCATCCTCCTCAGCGAGGAGGAGGACCCGTCCCACCTGCGCCACCTGGGCGTGCCGGCCTTCGACGGCGAGGGCCGCATCGAGCGGATCGTGGAGAAGCCCGACGACCCGCCCAGCCGCTACGCGGTGACGGGCATCTACTGCTACGACCCCACCGTGTTCGAGGTGATCGGCACGCTCGAGCCGTCGGGCCGCGGCGAGCTCGAGATCACCGACGTGAACAACCACTACGTCCGCCAGGGGACCATGCAGTACGACGTGCTCGAGGGGTTCTGGGGCGACGCCGGCGAGTCGATCGACGCCTACTACGCCGTCAACGACTTCGTCCGCACCCACGGGGCGAACAAGGGCTGAGCCCGGCCGGCGGGTCCGATCAGGCCGAGGCGCCCTGCTCCTCGGCGTAGGCGAGCATCTCGGCGCGGTGGCGGGTGTAGTCGACCTTGCCGGTCGGCGCTCGGCCGATGGTGGGGACGAAGCGCACCCGGCGCGGCGCCTTGTAGCGGGCGAGCGTGGCGCGCACGTGGTCGGCCAGCTCCTCCTCGCTCGCCGTGGCGCCGTCGCGCAGCTCCACCACCGCCGCCACCGTCTCCCCGAACCGCTCGTCGGGGAGGCCCACGACGACGGCGTCGCGCACGGCGGGGTGGCGCTTCAGGACCTCCTCGACCTCCTCGGGGAAGATCTTCTCCCCGCCGCTGTTGATCACCACCGAGCCGCGCCCGAGGACGTGCACGCCGCCGTCGGCGTCGACCTCGGCCCAGTCACCGGGCACGGAGAAGCGCCTGCCGTCGAACACCCGGAACGTGGCCGCCGTCTTCTCCTCGTCCTTGTAGTAGCCGACGGGGTTCCGCCCTCCGAGGGCGAGCACGCCCCGCTGGCCCGACCCCGGTGCCACGTCGAGCCCGGTGTCGGGGTCGATCACGCGCACGTCGGTGCCGAGGGTGAACTGCGCGGTGTGCTGGGCGGCGGAGCCGCTGGAGACCGACGTCCCCATGCCCAGCGCCTCGGACGACGAGAAGGCGTCGATGAGCAGCATCTGGGGGCGGTGGGCGAGCAGGCCGCGCTTGGTCTCCTCGCTCCACATCACGCCCGACGAGATGATGCCGATCAGCGTCGACAGGCGCCAGCGGTGGGGCTCGGCGTCGAGCGCGGCCAGGATCGGCTTGGCGAAGGCGTCGCCGACGATGGCGATGGTGTTGACGTTCTCGGCGTCGACGGTGTCGAGCAGCTCGGCGACGTCGAAGCTGCGGCCCGTCAGGGTCACCACCGAACCGCCGATGCAGAGCACGCCGAGCGACGTGAAGGAGCCGGTGCCGTGCATGAGCGGGCAGGCCGGCAGGTGCGCCGGCCCGGGGCCGACGAGGGCGTGCCGGACGCCGTCCAGGCCGCGGTCCTCCGGCAGCTTGATCAGGTTGCCGCCGTTCAGGCGGGCGAACAGGTCGTCCTGGCGCCACATGACGCCCTTGGGCATGCCGGTGGTGCCGCCGGTGTAGAGGAGGAACAGGTCGTCGCCGCTGCGGCCCCACGGGCCGCGCACCGGCTCGTCGCCGCCCGACGCGGCGGCGTCCTCGTAGGGATCGGCCCACGGCGGGCACGGGCCGCAGCCGTCGTCGACCCACAGCCACGCCCGCACCTTCGGCAGCCGGGACCGCAGCCGCTCCACGCGCTCGGCGAAGCAGCCGTGGAACACCACGGCTGCGGCGTCCGCGTTGTCCCACAGGTAGAGCAGCTCCTCGTCCTCGTACCGGTAGTTCGTGTTCACCGGGACGAGGCCGGCCTTGAAGGCGGCGACCACCGACTCCACGTACTCGGGGCCGTTGTAGAGGTACTGCGCGACCTTGTCCTGGTGGCCGAGGCCGTGGTCGAGGAGGGCGCGGGCGACGCCGTTCGCCCGCCGCTCCACCTCGCGCCGCGACCGGGACCGGCCGCCGTGGACGAGCATGCGGGCGTCGGGGAGGACCTCGGCCACGGTCTCGAAGATGTCGGCGAAGTTCCACTCGGTCACGGGCCGAGCCTACGCTCGCGCCATGGACCTTGCCCTGCCCGGTGACGACCACCCTGCGCGAGTGGCGCTGCGCCGGTGGCTGGCGGACCATCGCGCCCCGACCGGCCGCCAGCTCGCCGAGGCGGGCTACGTCGCCCCGCACTGGCCGCGCCCCTGGGGGCTCGACGCCTCGCCCATCGAGCAGCTGGTGATCGACGACGAGCTGCGGCGCCAGGGCGTGCGCCGGCCCTCCAACCAGATCGGCATCGGCTGGGCCGGCCCCACGCTGCTGCACGCCGGCACGCCCGAGCAGCAGGCCCGCTACCTGCCGCCGCTGCTCGCCGGCGACGAGATCTGGTGCCAGCTGTTCAGCGAGCCCGGGGCGGGCTCCGACCTGGCGTCGCTCGGCACCCGGGCCGTGCGCGACGGCGACGGCTGGGTCGTCTCGGGGCAGAAGGTGTGGACCAGCTTCGCCCACGTCGCCCAGCAGGGGATCCTGCTGGCGCGCACCGATCCCGACGCGCCGCACCAGCAGGGGATCTCCTACTTCGTCTGCCCGATGGACGCGCCGGGCGTGACCGTCCGCCCGATCGTGGACATGACGGGCAACCACAGCTTCAACGAGGTCTTCCTCGACGACGTCCACCTCGGGCCCGAGCACCTGGTCGGCCAGGAGCACGGCGGGTGGCGCCTCGCCAAGGTGACCCTCGGCAACGAGCGCGTCAGCCTGTCGGGGGAGGGCGCCCTGTGGGGCATGGGGCCGACGGCGGCGGACCTGGTCGACGCCGTCCGGGCGGCCGGCCCGGTGACCGACGGCGTCACCCGCCAGCGCCTGGCCCGGGTGTGGGCGGAGGGGGAGGTGCTGCGCATGCTGCGCCTGCGCATGGTGGGCGCGGCGGTCGCCGGCCGCGAGCCGGGGCCGGAGGCGTCGGTGCGCAAGGCGCTGGCCGACGACCACGGCCAGCACGTCATGGAGCTGGCCGAGGACCTCGCCGGCGCGCACGGCATGCTGCAGGTGGCCGGCCCGGCTGCCGGTCCCGCCGCAGCAGCGGGTGCTGCCACCACCGCCCCGGCGGCAGGGAGCGGCACCACCGCCCCGGCGGCAGGGAGCGGCAGCGCCGCCCATCGGGAGGCAGGGAGCGGCACCACCGCCCATCGGGAGGCAGGGAGCGGCACCACCGCCCATCGGGAGGCAGGGAGCGGCAGCGGTGCCGGCCCGGCTGCCGGCGACGGGGAGCGCTGGCCGCCGGTCCTGTGGGCCATGGGGTTCCTGTTCGCCCGGGCCCTCACCATCGGCGGCGGCACCGCCCAGGTGCAGCGCGACATCATCGGCGAACGGGTCCTCGGCCTCCCGAAGGCACCCGCCGCTTGACCGGTTCCGCCGCGGTCCACGGCGCCGGCACAGCGCGGTCCGGGGCCGCCCGCGACGCGCGTATATGTCGGTTCGTTGACAGCGCTCTGGGCGTTCCTTAGGATTCGCAGCGAGGGGGAAGTGGGATGTCCCGGGCTGTTCCGCGGCCCGGCCATCGGGACACTCGGCCGTCCCGTCGGGTACCGGGGACACACGCACCGGCCCTCGTCGGTGCCGGAAGGCGTCCATCGGGGATCCGCGCAGGCGTGGAGGAAGGGGGCGATCATCGGGAGGTACCGGCACCGCTCGGAGGTGCCGGGGTCGCATGGATCGGCGAGTCGGTGATCGACGGGGCGTCCACAGCGCAAGGCGCCGTTCGCGCCGGTGTACGACCGAACCCGGTCGATCGGAGGCGAGTCGCCAGCCACAGGGCGCGGCGCTCGTGAGAAAGCGGGAGGCAGAGGTTTCGTGAAGGCGAACAAGCGACATGTCATGGGCCGGCTCGGGCCGATCGCCGCGGCCGGTGCGCTCGCCGCCGGTGCGGTCGGCGCGCTCGGGCTGGCAGCCGGTCCGGCAGGGGCGGCCACCGCCCCGGACTGCTCGGGCCAGCTGTCGGGGTCCAACAACCTGTGCGTCGACGGCAGCGGGGGCACGCTCACCGTCACGCCGTCGGGCAGCCTGGGCGCAGCGCCGCTGGTGATCAACGGGGTGGCGAACGCGTTCCTGGGGTCGATCTCCACGAGCGGCGCCACCAGCTTCCCGGCCAGCGGCACCAGCTGGATCGGCGGGCTGCAGGGCACCCTGGCCGGCATCACGGCGCAGATCACCATCAGCAACTCGGGCACGGCGACGGGCAGCTACGACCCCAGCACCAACACGGTGTCGCTGGCCGGCAACCTGTCGATCCACCTGGTCGCCCCGCCCGGGCCGTGCACCTACTCGCAGCCGTTCAACGTGTCGGGCACCCTCACCTCGTTCAGCCAGAGCGGCTCGGTGTACAAGGCCACGGGCTCGGTGACCCAGCCGAGCGTGGCGGTGGCGATCAACAGCGGCACGGCGACGGGCGCCGGCTGCGGGATCGCCAAGAGCGTCCTCACCGGCGCCACGCAGACCCTGACGCTGCCGGTGACCATCTACACGACCCTGGACCCGCACAGCATCACCGCCGCCCCGTCGGGGAGCACCACCCCGTCCACGACGACGCCGGGCAACACGAGCACGGGGTCGAGCCCCAGCGCCACCGGCTCCACCGGTGCGTCGGGCGGCTCCGCGTCGACGGTGCCCTCGGCCAACACGGGTGAGCCGTGGTCCGGGTGGATCTGGTGGGCGGCCATCGCCGCCATCGGCACGGCGGGGATCGGCCTGATGCTGCTGGGTGGCCTCCGCCGCCGTGGGGCCGGTCAGCGGGCGTAGGCGGCGCCGCCGAGCGGCGCAGTTCGGGTTGGGCCTGTCCCTGCTGCTGGTCGCAGCGGCAGGGACGGCCTACCCGCTCTGGTGGCAGCACCGCCAGGACACCGTCGGCAGCGCCGAGGTGCGCGCCCTGGAGCACGCCGACGCCAGGGCCGCCGCCGGGGCCGGGCCCTGCACCACCGCACCAGGCCCCGGCGTGCTGCGCATCGCCAGCACCCACGTGGTGGCGCCGGTCCTCGCCGGCGTCACCGACAACGTCCTCAACACCTCGGTCGGCCACGTGACGACGACACCGTGGCCGGGCCAGCCCGGCCTCGCCATCCTCGAGGCCCACGACGTCGGCTACTTCGCCGCCAACGGCGCGCTCCGGTCGGGCGACCAGGTCACCTACACGACCGGGTGCGACGAGTACACGTTCGCCGTCACCGGCAAGACGGTGGAGAAGCCGGGGCAGGCCATCGACGCGCCTTCCGGCGCCGGGATCGCGCTGATCTCCTGCTGGCCGACGAACGCCCTGTGGTTCACGAGCCACCGGCTCGTCGTCCTCGCCTCGCTGGTGGCGCGCCGGACGGTCCGCGGCGCCGCTGCCGGGACCGTCCCGGCCGGCCGTCCCTCAGCGGCCCAGCCCATCGCCACGCTGCCCCCCGGGGTGCCCGGTGGGCAGCCCAGCGTCTTCAGCTACGTGCACGCCGGCACGCTCAAGCTGACGGGCTCACCGTCGGCGGCGTTCCGCAGCTCGCCGCAGCCCCTGGCGTGGCTGGGCGCCGCTCTGGGCGCGCTGGCCGCCTAC
>JAJZYI010000111.1 GCA_021798135.1 Actinomycetes bacterium
GGCTGCGGCCGCGGCGCCGACTGCGGCACCGGTACCGGCTCCGGCGCTACCCTGCCCGGCTCCCGGCGGCGAGCCCCGGTCGGCCGCACCGGGACCGCTGTCGCCGGGGACCGCAGCGGCCGCTGCGCTGCGGGCGTGGCGGTAGGCGAGGGTCTGCATGACCGCCACGATGAGCGCCAAACCGATCGTGAGCGGGACGAACAGGAAGTGGTAGACGGTGGTGATGCCGAACTGCCAGCGGTCGAGCATGGTCGTCACGGCTGGCAGCTCCCGTGGTCGGGCACCGGGCGGCTGGCGGCTGCGGGCACCGGGCGGCTGGCGGCTGCGGGAACCGGGCGGCGAGCGGCGGCCGTCAGGTGGCAGGCGGGTGCTGCCTGGTGGCGGGCGGGTGAGATGCGGCGGGGCGCGCCGAGCCGGCCGCGGCGGGCCGGGCTCCGGCGAGGTCCCGGGGACCCGGTCGGGACGGTGCCGGTCGGGACCGGCGACGTCGGGGGCACAGCGCCAGGATGCGTGGAGGGCACCAAGCGGCCAAGGGACCTTCGACCCTTTCGGTGGCCACTGCCACGAACCTACCGTCGGTCGGCAGGGGTCCCGGGCCGCCGCACTGCCCGGTTCCCCCCGCCGCCCGTACGGTGGTGGCCAGCCGCCAGGGCGCCGCGGGTGCACGGGCGTCCCCGGGGCGGCCCCGTCGCGAGGAGGAGCGTCATGCCGCACCCGAACTCCGTCCGTGCTGCTGGGCGAGCGGCAGGGCGGCCACCTGGCGGGACGACCCCGGCCGTCGCCGACGCGCTGGCCGCCGAGCGGCAGGTGTTGCTGCGGTACGCGCACCGCATGGTCGGCGGGGATCCGGACGCCGCGGACCTGGCCGAGCGGGCGGTGGGGCACGCCGCCGCGCGGGCCGACCGCCTGCCCGAGGGCGCCGATGCCCACGCGTGGGTCTTCCAGATCGCCTACCACCTGGCGCTCGAGTCGGGCCGGCACCACGACGCCGAGGTGTCGCTCGGCAGCACCGAGCGCCTGTGGCGCGACGGCACCTACCGGGTCGACGACGACCTGGTCGTGGAGCGCGCCGGCCGGCGCGCGGTCCTGCAGGACGCGGTGCTCCGGCTGCCGGTCCACTACCGCAACGTCGTGGTGCTCCACGACGCGCTCGGGTGGGCGGTCGAGGACATCGCCGCCATGCTCGGGGTGGCACCGGTGGTCGCCCGGGACCGGTTGCGCCGGGCGCGGATGATGCTGGTGAGCGCGCTGGACGGCCGCCCGGACGACCCGGACCCGCCCGCCCCGCCCCTCAGCTGCGCCGAGGCGCGCGCGTGGGTGTCGCGGCTGGTGGACGACGAGCTCGGTCCGGAGGAGCGCGACGAGCTGTCGGCGCACCTGGCGAGCTGCCCCACGTGCCCGTCGCTGCACCGGGCGCTGGCCGCGGTGAGCGCAGCGCTGCGCTGCGACGGCCGCGAGGTGGCGCAGGACGGTCCCCTCGGTCACGAGGGCTCGGGTGGTCCCTCGGGCGACGGTGGTTCGGTCGCGGGCTCCGGCCGTGCCGACGGCCTCGGCGGAGCGGGCGCAGCAGGTGGGGGAGCCGCTGCCGGCGACGGGCCCGGCTCCGCCGGCCCCGTGGCGTGACGGCGCCCGAGGACGGGGACGACGCGCCCGGCGGCGCGGCGGCGGGGGCGGGGGAGCCGCCGGTGCCGCTGGTGCGGGAGGGGGCGCTGCCTCCGGGTCTCGAGAGCGTCACGCGGGTGGTCGCCGTGGTCGCCCATCCCGACGACGAGAGCTTCGGCCTCGGCGGCGTCCTCGGTCTCCTCGTCGACCACGGGATCGCCGTGGACGTGCTGTGCCTGAGCCACGGCGAGGCGAGCACCCTCGGAGCGGCCGAGGACCTCGGCGAAGTCCGCGAGCGGGAGCTGCGGCACGCTGCCGCGGTGCTCGGCGTCGACCGCGTGTGGCTCCACGGCCTGCCGGACGGCCACCTCGCGACGCACGGCGAGCGGATCGCGTACCTCGTCGACCGGGCCGTCGCCGGTCGTGACCGCGCAGAGCCGGGGGGGCCGGGTCGGGCGCCAGGCACGGCCGACGCGGTGGTGGTCTTCGAGCCGTCCGGGGTGACCGGGCACGGCGACCACGTCGCGGCGACCGAGGCGGCGCTCGGCGTCGCCCGGCGGCGGGGTCTGGTGTCGCTGGAGTGGGGGGTGCCGCCGGCGGCGGCCCGGCAGCTCGCGGCCGAGCTGGCCGTCCCGTTCTCCGGGCTCGGCGGGGACGACGTCGTCGCCGTTCGCGTCGACCGCGCGCGCCAGCGCGCCGCCGTCGCGTGCCACCGCAGCCAGGCGACGGGGAACCCCGTTCTCGAGCGGCGCCTGGCGCTGCAGGGGGACGTCGACCACGTGCGCGTCCGGCTGCCCGCCCCGCGACCGCCGAAGGACCGAACGGCCCTGTTCCCCGGCCCGGCGCCCGGATGACGCTCTGGGTACCAGGAGCCTCCTGCCGTGGGGGCGAGCGAGGCGGCGGGGCCGTACCGCCGGCCCGACCGGTCGCGGTGCCTGGCGCCATCGACGGCCGGTGGCGAGCGCAGCGGGGTGGAGGTACCCGATGACGAGCGACGTGGGGCGACAGGGAGGTGCGGCCGGCGGGGCCGCGGACGCGGGCTCGGAGCCGGGCCCGGACGGCGGTCATGTGGTGGTCGTCGGGGTCGACGGTTCTGCCGGGTCGTCCGACGCGCTGCGCTGGGCGGCCGACGAGGCGCGGGCGCACCACGCTGCGCTGCGCGTGGTGCACGCCTGGGTCCTGCCGACCATGATCTACCCGGCCTACGGCCCGGCGAGCATGTACGAGGACATGCCCGTGCAGGCGGAGGCGCGGGCCCGTGCCCAGGTGGACGAGGTCCTGGGAGCCGATCCCGGCGTGCCGGTCGACGTCGTCGTCCGCGAGGGCCGTCCGGCGGAGGTGGTGCTCGACGAGGCCAAGGGCGCCGACATGGTCGTCGTCGGGTCCCGCGGGCGCGGCGGCTTCGCCGGCCTGCTGCTCGGCTCGGTGAGCACCCAGGTGGTGCACCACGCGGCCTGCCCGGTCGTCGTGGTGCGCCGGTGATGGCGGCGCCCGTCGACGACCGCCTGGCGCCCCCGCTCGGCCGCGAGGCCAGGGCGGCGTTCGTCCAGGACTTCGCGTCGATCGAGGCGTCGTACCCGGCCGTGGCGGCGGCGCTGCAGCACGACCAGGACGCGCTGCTGGAGCGGGCCATGGGGGCGGCACTGGCGGAGTGCGACCACCTGCGCCGGCAGGTGGCCCCGGGGCGGTGGCCGCTGCCGGCGGGGTGCGCTGCCGACGTCGTCGGGGGCCCGACGCGGCCCGTCGCCGACGGGATCCTCGTCGCCTTCCGGTGGGAGCCCGCCGAGGGTGGGGGGGCGTTCCCGAGGCTCGACGCCGACCTGGAGCTGGCCCCCCTCGGTCCGCAGCTGTCCGCGCTGAGCGTGCGCGGCCGCTACCGCCGCCCGGAGCCTCCGGCCGGCGACAGCGAGGTCCTCCTCCACCGCATCGCGGAGCGGACGGTCAGGGCCTTCCTCGGCGGGGTGTGCGCCGAGCTCCGGGTGCGGGCCGTCGCAGGACGACCGTGAGCACGGCGACCCCGCCGGCGGCGACGGCGAGGGTGACGGCCAGGACGGGGAGCGGCGGCAGCTCCAGGTCGAGGATCCGGCGCGAGGTGCCGGTCGTGAACAGGGCGACGAACACCACCAGCATCAGGGCCACGAGGGCGAGCTTGGCGAGCGTGAGCGGCCGGGCGACGAGCACCAGGACCCACAGGCTCACGGTGAACAGGGCGACGAGCGCGGCGGTCCGCTCCTGGGTGGCGGTCGTGGCGGGGGCCCCGCGGGCGAGCGCGTAGGCGACGTAGGTGACGGCGGCGGCCACGACGCCGGCCGGCAGCGTGAAGGCGGCCACCGCACGCGTGAAGCCGGGGCGTGCCCGTGGTGCGCCGGCGGCGAGGGCGAGGAAGAAGCCGGGGATGCCGATGGTGAGGGTGCTGACGATGGTGAGGTGCCGCGGGAAGAAGGGGAACGGCACGCCTGCCAGCGCGACGACCACGGCCAGGATGGCGGCGTACACCGTCTTCGTCACGAACAGGTTGGCGACCCGGGTGATGTTGGCGATCACCCGGCGTCCCTCGCGCAGCACGGGCGGCATGGTGGCGAAGGCGCTGTCGAGCAGGACCACGCGGGCGACGGCCCGGCTGGCCGGGCTGCCCGAACCCATGGCGACGCCGAGGTCGGCCTGCTTCAGGGCGGGTACGTCGTTCACGCCGTCGCCGACCATGGCGACGGTGTGCCCGGCCAGCTGCAGCAGCTCGACCGCCGTCAGCTTCTGGTCGGGGCGGACACGGCCGAAGACGGTGGCACGGTCGAGCGCGTCGCCGAGCTCCTGGGCGGTGGCGAGCGTCGACGCGTCGACCGGCGCGCCGGCGGCGGGGACGCCGGCCCGGCGCGCGACGGCGGCGACCGTCTCGGGCGCGTCTCCCGACAGGACCACGATCGAGACCCCCTGCGCTACGAGGTAGGCGACGGTGTCGGCGGCGTCGGACCGGAGGTGCTCGGCCAGGACCAGCAGGGCCACCGGCTCGACCGGGCCGGCGGCGGGCGGCCCGCCGGCGGGGGGCGCGGGCACCGGCGCAGGGGACCGGGCGAGCAGGAGCACGCGGCGACCGGCCTGGGCATGGCGTGCGATCGCGTCGGCGGTGTCCGGCGGCACGCTCTCGGCGACGACCTCGGGAGCGCCGAGGACCCAGGTGCCGTGACCGCCGAAGGTGATGGCGCTCCAGCGCCGCGCCGAGGAGAAGGGCACGCTGCCCGTCACGGACCAGCCCTCCCCGGCGGCCGCCGAGCCGGCAGCTGCGGCGAGGGCGCGCATGGTGGCGTTCGGCGCCGGGTCCGCCGCGGCGACGGCGGCCACGACGTCCCGGGCGACGGCCGGGTCGTGGCCGGGGAGGGTGTCCACCGCCTCCAGGCGCATGCCCGGCTCCGTCAGGGTCCCGGTCTTGTCGATGCACAGGACGTCCACCCGGGCCAGCCCCTCGATGGCGGCCAGCTCCTGCACCAGCACCCGGCGCCCGGCAAGGCGCAGCGCGCCGACGGCGAAGGCGACGGAGGTCAGCAGGACCAGGCCCTCGGGGACCATGGCGCCGACGCCGGCGGCAGACGACCGCAGGGCGTCGGCCAGCGGCTGGTGGCTGCGCAGGAGCTGGGTGGCCACCAGGGCGGTGCCGGCGGGGACCATCACCCACGTCACGAGCCGCAGGATCCGGTTGGTGCCCTGCTGCAGCTCGGACCGCAGCAGGCTGAACCGTCGAGCCTGGGCTTGCAGGCGCAGGGCGTAGGCGTCGGCGCCGACGGCGGTGGTCCTGGCCTGGCCGCTCCCGGCCACGACGAAGCTGCCGGACAGGACCCGGTCGCCGGGCTGCTTGGGGACCGGGTCCGCCTCGCCGCTGACCAGCGCCTCGTCCACCTCCAGGCCGGTGCCCGCCAGCACGACGCCGTCGGCGGGGACCTGGTCCCCCGGACGCAGCTCCAGGACGTCGTCGAGGACCACCGCGTCCACTGGCAGCTCGTGGACCGTGCCGGCGCGCCGCACGCGCGCCCGCGGTGCCTCCAGGACGGCGAGCCGGTCGAGCACGCGCTTGGCGCGCACCTCCTGGGCGATGCCGATCGCCGTGTTGGTGACCAGGACGACGCCGAAGAGGGCGTCCTGGACGGGCCCGACGACGACCACCACCACGAACAGGGCGCCGAGGATGGCGTTGAAGCGCGTGAGCACGTTGGCCCGCAGGATCTGGGCGACGGTCCGTCCCGGTGCCGGCGGCGCGGCGTTCGTCTGGCCGGCGAGGACGCGTGCCCGCACCTCCTCGGGCCCGAGTCCCTGCTCCACGGGACCATCGTCGGTCGTCCGCACCCGGCTCGGCCAGGGCCGATCGGCCCCGGAGCGCCGAGCGGGTGTCCGCCGCCGGCCGGAGGCTGGCCAGTCCTCCGGCGGGTGGTGCGGCCGAGCCGGCGGCCGGAGCTGGCCTGATCGCGGCAGCTGGGGAGCAGGGCCGATGGCGGCTACCGTCGCGAGGCTATGAGCATCGAGGCTATGAGCAGCGAGTCGTTGCGATGAGCCCGCGCGCGCCGCGCCCCGGGCCTGAGGAGCTCGACGTGCTGATCGCGAGGCTCGACCCCGAGGACCTCCGCGTGATCGTCGGCAAGGCCACCGAGCGCCACGAGGACGTCGCCCGGGCGGTCCGCCTGGCGGCGACCCGCGGATCGGGGGACCTGTCCCAGCTCCGGGCGGAGATCGACCGCGGGCTGCGGACGTCCCGGTACCTCGGCTACCGGGAGAGCGGCGTCTGGGCGATGCGGGCGAGGCCCGTCGTGGAGGCCATCGGTGAGGCGGTCGGCTCCGCGCCCACGGCCGAGCTGGTCGCGCTGATCGAGCGGGCGGTCGGGCACGTCGTGAAGGTGATCCTGAAGGCGGACGACTCCGACGGGCTGATCGGCGACCTGGCTCGCGAGCTGCTCGGCCTCCACGCCCGCGCGTGCGACGCCGGGACCGCAGATCCGATCAGGCTCGCTCGTTGGATGGTCCGGTTCCGCTTCGACGACCAGGACTTCTTCGAGGTGGACCCGGTTCGCTACGCCGACGCCCTGGGCGAGCTGGGGCTGGCGGCCTACCGCCGCGAGGTGAAGCAGCGGGTCGGAGCGGGTGGTGGCGACTCCTTCGCCGCCAGGTATGCCCTGGAGCGTCTGGCGGTCCTCGACGGCGACGCCGAGGCCCTCGTCGGGCTGCTCGGCGGTGACCTGAGCCGGCCGTACCAGTTCATCAGGGTCGCCGGGGCCATGGCGGAGCTGGGTCGCGACGACGACGTCCTGTCCTGGGCCATGCGCGGGATCGCCGAGTCCAGCGGCTGGCAGCTCGCCGAGCTGTACGACCTCGCCGCCGGGGTCCACGCCCGCCGGGGAGAGGACCACGAGGTGCTCAGGCTGCGCCGGGAGCAGCACGGGCGGATGCCCTCGTCGTCGACGTACGGCCTCCTCCGTTCTGCGGCCGAGGCCTGCGGAGCATGGCCGACGGAGCTCCCAGCGGCACGGGCGGTGCTGGCGGAGCACGATCTCGGCGGTCTGGTCGACGTGCTGCTCTCCGACGGAGAGCCGGAGGCCGCCTGGCAGCTCGCCGGAGCCCATCCGGAATGGGATCCGGGGCCGCAGCGGTGGTTGCGCCTGGCCGAGTCCCGGGAGGCGTCTGCGCCGGGCGACGCGCTCGACGTCTACCTGCGCCTGGCCGACCTCCAGCTCGAGACGACCGGCAAGCCAGCGTACGTGCGAGCCGTGGCGATGCTGAAGAAGGCGGCCGCGGCTGCACGGGCAGCGGACCGTCAAGGCGAGCTCGCCGCACACCTGGCAGCGTTGCGCGAGACGCACCGACGGCGGCCGACGTTCATCGCCGTGCTCGACAGGGCCCGGCTGGGATGAGACGGTTGGCAGGCCTCGTCGCAGCCGCGGCCACCTCCGGTTGCAGGCGGGCCGGTTCGGCCGTCGATGACGAAGCAGGTCCGTTCGGCCCGGAGCATCTCGAACGGCGTGACGTAGCGCACGCCCACGGCGAAGCAGGCGTTGGGGATCTTGATCTTCTTCGTCGAGTGGGCGCCGACCTCGTGGGTGGCCACCACGTGGTGGTGGGCATGGGCGCTGGCCACCAGGCAGTCGGCGGCGCGGTCCAAGGTGGGCTCGACCGGCGAGACGCTCCTCGCTGCCGGCGCCCGGGCGTGGAGCTCTCGCGGGAGGGCTTCGACGAGGGCGACCCCGCCACCGGGTGCGGGTGGGCGGTGGCAGAGCTCGCCACGCCGGAGGTGCTGGCCGACAAGCGGGTGCTGGCCCGAGCGCGGAGGAAGGTGGCCGACGGCTGGGTGGAGGGGCGGGCCATGGCGCCCGTCATGGTCGAGACCCTCCGAGTGCGCCTGGTGCGCCGGGCGCGGTACGGCCGCTGGGGCGCCTTCCCTGTCGGCCCGGAGCGCTGCTACGAGGCCTTCCGCCACCACGTCCGGGTCGAGGACTGCTCCGCACATGTGTGCGACCACTGGATGCCCATCGAGGCGCTGGCCAAGCCCGCGGAGCGATCGGGACGCCGGGAGCTCGCCGTCGACGTCTTCCGGGCTGCCGACCACCCCGGCTTCCGCCAACGCCTCCTGCGCCAGCGCTGCCTGGTGCTCGCCGGCATCGGCGTCGACGACAAGGAGCGCAGCCCTCGGCCGAAGCTTCGCGTCGTCGAGCCCCCCGGTGGTCACCGGTGACCGGCGACGAGGTCGACCGCGCCGTGCGCCGGGTCGAAGCCCGCCGCCCCGACCTCAACCTGGCGGTCCGGGCGGTGGCCGGCGGACTCACGGCCGGGGAAGGCGTGGGGATGATCCACCAAGCTGCGCTCCAGCGGTACCTCTGGTGGTACCTGCCTCGCGACCACCCGGACGACGAACGGCAGGGCCTGGTCGAGGCCGCCGCCGCGCTCCTCGACGAGCTCGGTCTACCGCATCTGGCGAACGTGGCCAGATCCGAGACGACGCAGAAGGTGCTGGCCGCGTGGGCTCACGGCCGCGGCGAGGGAGCGGCCGCCTTCCGTGCCGCACATGCCAAGTCCGGCGTCGAGCCGCCAGACACGGCGCTGCTCGCGTGGGGGTCGATCATGGGCGCGGACGAGGCCCGTGCCCTCGACACGGTCGAGCGTGCACTGGGCGACGCCGTCGCCGCTGGGAACCTGGTGCCCGGTGCTCCACGCTGGCACGCCAGGGCGGCGGCCATCACCGACGCGGTGCTCAGCCGGCTGCTGGATCTGCCGCCTGGGCAGACCCTGGCTGGCCTGGTCACGACCGAAAGGATCGGAGCCTGGATCGACGTCGCACGCCATCCGGTGCATCAGCAGTGGCGATCAGCGGTGGCGAACCATCTGCTGCACCCGATCCAACCGCCGTCCGATCCGGGCGGTGCGGTGGCACCGATGTGCTGGCTGCTGGACCTCGCCGCGGCGCCCGGTGGCGCGGAGCTGACTCAGAGCTACTACCTTGCCCGTTCGACGGTGGTGGCGGCCGTCGAACGCTTCCGCTGGTGGGACTGGGAGAAGCTGCCGCGTTCGGAGGCCGACGTCCATCAGCTGTCGACGCTGCGCGACGCCGCGACCCGACTGCGCCTGCTCCGACGACGCGGTCGGCGTCTGCACGTCACGGCCCGAGGGGCCGAGCTCCTCGCATCCCCCGAGCAATTGTGGGCGGCAATGGCCACCGAGACCGAGGACGGGGATGAATTCACCCGTGCGGTCACGGAAGTGGTCGGTCTTCGTCTCCTCCAGGGGCGGGTCGAGCAACGCGCGCTCGTTGCCGACGTCGCTCCGATCCTCGTAGCGCAGGGCTGGTCGGCGGGCGGCAGCCCGATCACCGTGAACCATGTCTCCTCAGCGGTCTATCGCCCACTTCGCTGGTGGCGACTGCTCAACGCCAGCGACGAGGTCGAGGCGACGTGGGAGTACGGCACCGCTCGAGAGCTCACCCCCCACACGATCGCCCTGACCTCTGACGGCGAGCGCATGGTCTTCGCGTACCTCCGCTCGCGAGCCGCCGGTCCGCGCCAGCGGCTGGGAGATGGCTGAGCTGACTGCCCCAGGCTCGGCACGCCAGCCGGCAGGTCCGAGCGCCAACGTCACGGGATAGCCCAGCAGAGCCGGGAGCTCCGAGGGACGATGCGGCGGCCGGTGCCGCGCAGGCAGGCGCCGTGAACTGGCCGGCGCCCCCGGCAGGACTCGAACCTGCGCACCCGGCTCCGGAGGCCGGTGCTCTATCCACTGAGCTACGGGGGCTTCGTCGGGCGACCGCGCCGATGCACGGCGTCGACGCCCGGTCATGAGACTGTAGCCGCGTCGCCAGCCGCTCGACGCCGGCCGCGTCCAGCGCTTGCCTGCCCGTGGTGGTGGTGGTGGTGGTGGTGGTGGTGGTGGCGGTG
>JAJZYI010000112.1 GCA_021798135.1 Actinomycetes bacterium
GTGGGCGCGCAACGTCCGGGCGGACCGTGGCCGCCTGGTCCTGGTGCTCGGCCGGCGGCGCGAGGAGCGCGTCGCCCGCGAGCTCGCCGACGACGACAAGGTCCCCGTCCTGCGGGCCTACCTGCGGCGCTGGAAGGCGGAGGTGGGGGCGTTCTTCGAGGGTGTCGGCCCGGACGCCGGCGACGACGACCTCCGCCGGATCGCACCGGCCCATCCCGTGTTCGAGGTCACCGCGCCCGGCTGAGCTCGCCGCTCGCCCGCCGTGACGTTCGGCCCTAGCTCCGATGCCCGGCCGGCGCCACGCTGGACTCGTCGCGCCGTGGGCACCGGGCAGCGGCTCACGGCTCCCGAGGGAAGGCGAGTGCCATGCCCGCAGCGTTCACCCCCACCATGACGGCTGCCGACTCGGTGCTGTGGACGATGGAGCGCGACCCGGAGCTGCGGTCGACGGTGACGGCCGTCGCCCTGCTCGACCGTGCGCCGGACCGCGACCGCCTGCGCCGGCGCGTGGAGGAGGCGGTCCGGCTGTACCCGCGCCTGCGCCAGCGCGCCGTGCCGGCTCCGCTCGGGTTCGGGCCACCCCGGTGGTCCGACGACCCGGCGGTCGACCTCGGCTACCACCTGCGCACCGTCGCGGCGCCGCCGCCCGGGGACCTGCGCTGGCTGCTGGACCTGGCCGCGTCCATGGCCGAGGCCGGCTTCGACCGCAACCGGCCCCTGTGGGAGCTCGTCGTCGTGGAGCAGCTGGCCGACGGCACCGCCGCCGTGGTCCAGAAGGTCCACCACGCCATGACCGACGGGGTGGGCGGTGTGGCGCTCGTGAGCGCGCTGCTCGACCCGGCGCGCCGGGCCCGCACCGCCGGCGCCGGCCGCGCCGGGGCGACGTTCGCCGGCAGCGGGACCGACGGCGCTTGGAGCGCCGGGACCGGGACCGCGGCCGCCGGTGCCAGGGCCGCCGGTACCGACAGCGCTTGGATCGACGGTGCCGGGACCGCGGCCGCCGGGACCGGAGAGGCCGGCCGGCACCCGGCCCGGGCGGTCGTCGCCGCCCCGATGGCTGCGGCACGCCGCCTTCCCGGCGTGGTCCGCGCCGCCGCGGATCCCGCCGGGCTGGTGCGCAGCGCCTGGCGGATCGGGACGTCGGTCGCCCGCGTGGTGGCGCCCGGCGGCCCGCGCCGCTCGCCGGTGCTGCAGGGCCACAGCGCCAACTGGCGCTTCGACGTGCTGGAGGTCCCCCTCGACGCCCTGCGGCGGGCCGGCCACGCATCGGGCGGCACCGTCAACGACGCCTTCGTCGCCGCCCTGGCCGGCGGGTTCCACCGCTACCACCTGGCGCACGGCCTGCCGGTCGCCGAGCTGAACCTCGACCTGCCGGTGAGCATCCGCCGGGCCGGCGACCCGCTGGGAGGCAACCGCTTCACGCCCGTCCGGTTCGCGGTTCCCATCGCCGAGCCGGACCCCGCCGCCCGCATCCGGGCCATCGGCGAGCTGTGCCGGCGGCACCGCCACGAGCCGGCCCTGCCGCTGACCAACGCCATCGCCGCGGCCGTCGACCGGCTCCCGGCTCGGGCGACGACGGCCGTCATGGCGGCGCTGCTGAAGGGGACCGACGTGGTCGCCACCAACGTGGCCGGCGTCACCGGGCGGAGCTACATCGCCGGTGCGGAGGTCCGGCGCGAGTTCGGGTTCGCGCCGCTGTCAGGTGCGGCGGTGAACGTGGCGCTCGTGTCCCACGGCGCGATCGGCTGCGTCGGCGTCAACATGGACCGTGCCGCCGTCGCCGATCCCGAGGTGCTGGTGGGGTGCCTGGCCGACGCCCTCGACGAGGTCGTCGCCGTGGCCGGACCGGCGCGGCGGTCGCCGTGAGCCCGGTGGCGGCGGCCGCCGGCGCGGCCGTGCGGAGCCGACGCGGGGACCGGCTGCGTGCCCTCGACGCGGCCTTCCTCTACCTGGAGGGGCCCGACACCCCGATGCACCTCGGCACGCTCGGCCTGTACGACGGCGCGGGATGGCGCGACGAGCGGGGCCGACTCGACCTGTCGGGCGTCCGTCGCCACGTCCGGTCCCGCCTGGCCGTCATCCCGCGCCTGCGCCAGCGCCCCGTCTGGCCGCGGGGGCGGTCCGGCCGCCCGTGGTGGGCCGACGACGCCGCCTTCGACCTCGACCGGCACGTGCGGGCCGTCCGCGTCCGGCGCCCCGGGAGCGAGCGCCAGCTCCTGAGCCTGGTCGAGTCCCTGCACATGGAGCTGCTGGACCGTGACCACCCCCTGTGGGAGCTGTGGTTCGTCGACGGCCTCCCCGGTGGCGTCGTCGCCGTCGTCGAGAAGCTCCACCACGCCCTCGTCGACGGCATCGGCGGGGTCGACCTGGCGATGATGCTCCTCGACCCCGTGCGCACGGCGCCCCCGTCGCCGGGCGAGCCGCCCGCCGCCGTGGATGGCGCGGCGTCCCTGACCGGGGCCGTCCACCGTCGGCCGGCACTGCTCGACCCGGTGGCCGCGGCGCTGTCGGCGCCGGCCGACCGCGTGGCCACCGCACTGGCCCTGGTCGGCGGGGTGGCGCGGGCAGCCGCCGAAGGGACCGCGGCGACCGGCCGGGCGGCTGCGGCCGCGACGGCGCACCCCCTGCGCACGGCGGCCACCGCCGGGCGCCTGGCCATCGCCGCCGGCAGCGTCGCCCGCGACCTGGTGGCGCCCCGGTCCCCGATCAACGGCACCGTCGGCACCCGCCGGTTCTACCGGATCGTCCGGTGGTCGCTCGACGACGCGCGCGCGGCTGCCCACGGCCTGGGCGGCACCGTGAACGACGTGGCGCTGGCCGCCGTGACCGCCGGCCTGCGCGACCTGCTGCGCGAACGCGGCGACGACCTCGGCGGGGCCGACCTGCACGCCCTCGTCCCGGTGTCGGTGCGCGCCGGCGACGAGCACCGCGACCTCGGCAACCGCGTGGCGGCCATGATCGTGCCGCTTCCCGTGGGGCTGCCGGACGCCGAGCCGCGGTTCGCCACCGTGCACCGGGCCGTCCGCTCGGCGCGCGCCGACCACCAGCCGGAGCTGTCGCTCGCGCTGCTGGAGCTGCCCGAGCACTGGCCGGAGCCGGTCCTCGCCGCGGCGACCGGGCTGGTGCACCACCAGCCGCTCGTCAACGTGGTGGTGACGAACGTCCCGGGCCCGCCCGTGCCCCTCTACCTGGCAGGAGCGGAGCTGCTCGAGGTCTTCCCCATCGTCCCCCTGGCCCGCAACCTCGACGTCAGCCTCGGCGTCCTGTCCTACGGGAGCCACCTCACCGTGGGCATCTGGGCCGACCGCGACCGCCTGCCCGACGTCGAGGTCCTGGTGGAGGGGATCGGCCGGGGCTTCGCCGAGCTCAGCCGCGCCGGGGCGCCCAGCGCCAGCGCCTGACGGCGACCACGGTGGCAGCCGCGCCCCAGGCGGCCATCACCCCGATGTCGTGCCACGCCCAGCCCGATCCGCCGGTCCCCAGGTCGAAGGGCCTGAACACCGCGGTGATCATGGGCCGCACCGGGAGGTAGGCCGAGAACCGGGCCATGGCGGAGCCCCGGCGCAGCGGGTACCAGAGCCCTGCCAGGAACAGCAGGGCGAAGAAGCCGATGCTCACGACCGGGCCGGCCGCCTCCTGGTTGGGGACGAGCGTGCTCACCGCGATGCCGAGCGCGCTGAAGCAGACCCCACCGACCAGGAGCGTGACGACGAGCGGGGCCACCTGGCGCGGGAACGCCACGTGGTAGCCGACGCGGGCGATGACGAGCAGCAGCAGGATCTGGACGGCCGAGACCACCAGGGCGTTCACGACGACGGCGGCGAGCGCCGCCCACGCGGGGAGCGGCGAGAGCCGAAGCCGCTTGAGGAGCCCGGTCTCCCGGCGGACGACGAGGCTGATGGCAAGGTTGTTGAAGCACGCGGACATGACGCCGTAGGCGAGGAAGCCGGCCGTGTAGTACTGGATCTCGCGGATGCCGGGCAGGAACGGGACACGGGCGTCGCCGGCGGCCGCGCCCATGAGGGCCAGGAACACCACGGAGAAGCCGACCGTGAAGACGGCGCCGATCGGGTTGAGCCAGAAGCCGAGCTGCTCGTAGTAGACCTGCCGGCCCACCATCCGCAGGCTGCCCCGCCGGTGCCCGGCCAGGCCGGCGGCGACGCTCATGGCCGCGCCGTCCGCTCACGGCCGCCGTCCGCCGTGGTGCCCGGCGTCCCGGCGCCGCGGTCCGGGACGCGCCGCGCCGCGCGGGTGCCGGCGCGCGGGGCGCCGCCCGCCTCCCGGTTGCCGCCGGCCTCCCGGGCGTCGCTGGCGGGCTGGCTGCCCGTCAGCTCCAGGTAGACGTCCTCCAGGGTGCGCCGCTCGACGGTGAGCCCCGGGAGCGCCTCCCCCTCGCGCACCGCCCAGGTCGTGAGCCCGGCCAGCACCTCGACCTCCCGGTCGGTGCGGACGGTGACCCATCCGTCGGGCCCGACGTCGGCGCCGGCCGGCAGCGGCGGGCGCCCGCCGGCGCCCTGCAGGCGGAAGCGGATGGTCGCCTCGCCGGTGTCGCGACCGCCCAGCGACCCGGGCGTCCCCTCGGCCACGATGCGGCCACCGCTCATGACGGCCACCCGGTCGGCCAGCGCCTCCGCCTCGTCCATGTAGTGGGTGGTGAGGATGACCGTGGTGCCGCCGCCGGTGAGCGACCGCACCACGTCCCAGGCACCGCGCCGTGCCGAGGGGTCGAACCCGGTCGTCGGCTCGTCGAGGAACAGCAGGTCCGGGCGGCCGATGATGCCGAGCCCGAGGTCGAGGCGGCGCTGCTGCCCGCCCGACAGCGTCTTCACCCGGGCGTCGGCCTTGTGCTCCAGGCCGACGGTGCGCAGCACCTCGTCGACGGGGCGCGGATCGGGGTAGTAGCCGGCGTTGCGGGTGAGCACCTGGCGCACCGACAGGAACGGCTCCACGGCGAGCTCCTGCAGGACGACGCCGATGCGCTCGCGCAGCCGCCTGGAGGCGCCCTGGTCGGCCGGGTCGATGCCGAGCACCCGGACCGTGCCGCCGTCGCGGGACCGGAAGCCCTCCAGGATCTCGATCGTCGAGGTCTTGCCCGCGCCGTTCGGGCCGAGCACGGCGAAGACCTCGCCCTCGGCCACCTCGAAGCTCACGCGGTCGACTGCCCGGACGGCTCCGTAGCGCTTGACCAGGCCGTCGACGACGACCGCACCCGCCATGCCACCCCTCCCTGTTCCCCCGTCGTGGCCGTGGTGGCCGTGTCAGTCGTCGTGGCCGTGTCAGTCGTCGTGGCCGTGTCAGTCGTCGTGGCCGTGTCAGCCGTCGTGGCCGTGTCAGTCGTCGTGGCCGTGTCAGTCGTCGTGGCCGTGTCAGTCGTCGTGGCCGTCGTGGCCGTGTCAGCCCGCGTCGAGCCGCCCGGCGAGGTAGTCGTCGTACGCCTGCAGGTCGAGCAGCCCGTGCCCCGAGTAGTTGAACAGGATGACGCGCTCCGCGCCCTCCTCCTTGGCTCGCAGCGCTTCGTCGATGGCGGCGCGGATGGCGTGGCTGGTCTCGGGGGCAGGGATCGACCCCTGGGTCCGGGCGAACTGGAGCGCCGCTTCGAACACCTTCCCCTGGGGGTAGGCCACGGCCCGCATGCGGCCGTGGCGCACCAGGTTGCTGATGATCGGAGCGTCGCCGTGGTAGCGCAGCCCGCCGGCGTGGATCGACGGGGGGACGAAGTCGTGGCCGAGCGTGTACATCGACAGCAGCGGCGTCAGCCCCGCGGTGTCACCGAAGTCGTAGTCGAAGCGCCCCTCGGTCAGCGTCGGGCACGACGCCGGCTCCACGGCCACCAGGTCCACACCGGTGTCCGGCACGAACGGGAGGGCCAGGCCGCCCAGGTTCGAGCCGCCGCCGCACGAGCCGATGACCACGTCGGGCCGCTCCTCGCCAGCCATGGCGAGCTGCTCCTTCGCCTCGAGCCCGATGACGGTCTGGTGCAGGAGCACGTGGTTGAGCACCGAGCCGAGCGAGTAGTGGGAGTCGGCCCGGCCCGCAGCGTCGCGCACGGCGTCGCTGATCGCGCTCCCGAGCGACCCGGGGTGCCCGGGGTCGTCGACCGGCGAGGGCTCGACCGACGCCCCCCACGTCTCCATCATCACCCGCCGGTAGGGCTTCTGGCCGAACGACGCCCGTACCATGTAGACCTTGCACTCCATGCCGAGCAGCGCGGTGGCGAACGCCAGCGCGCTGCCCCACTGGCCGGCACCCGTCTCGGTCGTGAGGCGCGGGACGCCCTCGACCTTGTTGTAGTAGGCCTGGGCGACCGCCGTGTTCGGCTTGTGCGAGCCGGCCGGCGAGACCGACTCGTCCTTGTAGTAGATCCGTGCCGGGGTGCCCAGCGCCTCCTCGAGCCGGCGGGCACGGACCAGCGGGGTCGGGCGCCAGAGCCGGAGGATGTCGAGGACCGGCCCCGGCACGTCGATCCACGGCTCCGCGCTCATCTCCTGGGCGATGAGCGCCATCGGGAACAGGGGGGCCAGGTCGTCGGGCCCGACGGGCTCACGGGTGGCGGGGTGCAGCGGGGGCTCCAGCGGAGCCGGCAGGTGTGGCGCCACGTTGAACCAGGCCTCGGGCACGCGGTCGCTCGGCAGTGTCCAGCGCATGGCAGGTGCTCCTCTCCCCTTCAGGCCCCGGCGGCACCCGGCGCCGCTCGACCCTTCCCCGAGTGCTACTCCCCGGCACCCCCGGGCGTCAACCACGGTTGGCGCCGGCCCGGGTCCGCATGGTGGCACCGGGCCGGCCGGCAGGGGTGCCGGTCCGGTGCCGCTGGGGTGCGGGTGCAGGTGCCGGTGGGGTGCGGGTGCAGGTGCCGGTGGGGTGCGGGTGCAGGTGCCGGTGGGGTGCGGGTGCAGGTGCCGGTGCCGGCGGAGCGGTCAGCCTGGCATCTCGTAGAAGATCCGCTCCACCACGGTGCGCGCCCGCCGGGTGACCCGCAGGTACTGCTCGCGCAGCTGGGCAGGGGTCGTGCCGAGGCTCCGGGCCAGGTGGGTGAGCTGGTCGGAGCGTGCCGGCAGGGCGTCGCCCGGCGCGGTGCCACCGGGCAGCGAGCCGACGAGGAACCACCGGTTCCGGGTGTGCTCGCAGAAGCGGTAGGCCTCGCGCAGGCGCGCCGCGTCGTCGGCCCCGATGGCACCGCCGCGCTGGAGCGCGTCGAGGGCTGCCATCGTGCCGGGCTCGGGGGTCCCCTCGCGCAGCTGCAGGAGCTGCACGGTCCACTCGACGTCCGAGAGCGACCCGGGGCCGAGCTTGAGGTGGAAGCGCCGGTCCTCGGACGCGGGGATCCGCTCGCGCTCCACCCGGGCCTTCATCCGGCGTACCTCGGCCACGTCGGCCGGCGTGAACGGCCGGTCCCACACCACCTCCCGCACCATGTCCATGAACTGCCGGCCGACCGCGGCGTCGCCGGCGACCACCCGGGCGCGCACCAGCGCCTGGCGCTCCCAGGTCTGCGCCCACCGCTCCAGGTAGGCGCGGTAGCCCGACAGGTCCCGCACCAGGCGGCCCTGCTCGCCCTCCGGCCGCAGGCGCAGGTCGACGCGGACCACCTCCTCGAAGGGCCCGCTGCCGTGGAGCAGGCCGAGCAGGTCCTCGGCGGCGGCCGTGGCCGGTTCGGCGGCACCGTCGGCGCAGACCAGCACCAGGTCGAGGTCGCTGGCGTACGACAGCTCGCCGCCGCCGAAGCGGCCCAGGCCGACGGCGCACCACGGCGTGCCGTCCCCGCAGAGGTCCATGGCCACCTGCAGCACCGCCCGGTGCACGTGGGTGAGCGCGGCGGCGGTGGCGGGGAGCTCGTCCAGGCCGAGGAGATCGCGGGCGGCGGCCCGGAGGAGCTGGTCGCGCCGGAACCGCACGAGCAGGCCGCGGCGGTCCTCCGCCGTCGCCCGGCTCCGCACCCGCTCCGCCAGCAGGGTCACGCCCTCCTCGAACCCGGCGGGCAGCAGGGCCCGGTCGTCAGCGAGCCCGGCGAGCACGTCGGGGTCGCGCACGAGCCCCTCGCCGAGCAGCCGGCTGGATCCCAGCAGCAGGCAGAGGCGCCGGGCGGCCTCGGGCGACTCGCGGAACAGCGGGACCAGGAGCGAGCGCTGGTGGTGGTGGACGACGAGGTCGCGCAGCTGCTGCAGGCCGAGGTCGGGGTTGGGGCTCTCCGACAGCCAGTCGAGGACCAGCGGCAGCATCTGGGCCATCAGGCGGGAGCTGCGCGTGAGCCCGCGCGCGAGGGCGGTGACGGCCGCCCGCGTCCGGTCGGCGTCGGCGAAGCCGAAGGCGCCGAGCCGGGTCGCCACGGCCTGCGGGCTCATCACCTCGAGAGCGCCCGGGGCGCCTTCCGGGCGGGCCCCGGGTGCCAGGGCGGCGAAGGCCTCCAGCAGGGGACGGAAGTAGAGCCGCTCGTGGACCGAACGGACCTCCGCCTGCTGCCGGCGCAGCTCGTCGGCCAGCACCTCGTCGGCGGACGCGGCGGGGCCGTCGGCGTAGCCGAGCACCCGAGCCAGCCGGTGGGCGGGCCCGCGCGCGGCGGGCACCACGTGCGCCTGCTCCTCCTCCACGAGCTGGACCCGGTGCTCGACGGTGCGGAGGAACCGGTAGCCGCCGGCCAGGACGGTGGCATCCGCGCCGTCCACGTACCCGGCGTCGGCGAGCTGGGCCAAGGCTGGCAGCGTGGAGCGCGACCGGATGGTCGGGTCGAGCCACCCGTGGACGAGCTGCAGCAGCTGCACGGAGAACTCGACGTCGCGGATGCCGCCAGGACCGCGCTTCACGTCGCGGTCGTCGTCGCCGCGCCGGCGGACCAGCGCTTCGGTGCGGCGCTTCATGGACCGGACCTGGGCGAGCTCGTCGGCGCCGAACGGCCGGCCCCACACGTGCTCGTCCACCGCCTCGGCGAACGCCGCGGCCAGGTCGGGATCGCCGGCGACGGGGCGCGCCTTCAGCATGGCCTGGCGCTCCCACGGCTGGGCCCAGCGCTCCCAGTACGAGCGGTAGCCCTGCAGGGTCCGGACGAGCGGGCCGGAGCGGCCCTCGGGACGCAGCGCGGCGTCGACCCGGAAGCAGCGGCGGCCGATCTCCAGGACCCGGCGGGCCTGGCGGTCGCCGGCGTCGTCGGACCCGACGAACACGATGTCGATGTCGCTGGCGTAGTTGAGCTCGGCGCCGCCCAGCTTCCCCATGCCGACGACCAGCAGGCCGCTCCCCGGCTCGCCGGCCCGACGGCCGGTGGCGTCGGAGACGGCCGCGCTCATGACGGCCGACGCCAGGGCGGCAAGCGCGGCGCCGGTCTCCTCCAGCCCGTCGATGCCGAGCAGGTCGCGCGCGGCGATCCGCAGGAGCTCGCGAGCCTTGCGGCGGGCCAGGTCGTCGGGATCGGCCGTGTCCGGCCCTTCGCCGGGCCACAGCGTCACCGGGGCGTCCAGGTCGGCCAGGACCTCCAGGGCCTGGCCGTCGCTCACCAGGAGCCGGGCGAGGGCGTTGCTCGCCTGGCACACCGTGACGGTGGCGTGCGCCAGGGGCGTCGGCGTGCCGCCGTCGACCAGCCGGTCGAGCACCCCGGGTCGAGCCGAGACCAGCCGCTCGAGCGCGACGGCGACCAGGTCCGGCTCGGCCCCGCCGCGCGCGAGCCCAGCCAGCGCCGGGGGCAAGGTGGTCGTCGACACCTCTCGCAGCTTGCCAGGGCACGGGCTCCCGTGGCGCGCCGGTGCGGGCCGCCCACGCCGGAGGCGGCGGGTCGCGGCCGGTGACGGCTGGCAGGGCCGGGGGCGGGTGGTGGGTGTGGCCCGGGCTGGGGGCGGGTGGTGGGTGTGGCCGGTGACGGATGGCAGGGCCCGTGCCGGGGGCGGGTGGTGGGTGTGGCCCGGGCCGGGGGGCGGGTGGTTGAGGTGGCCGGGGCACGCGGTCCG
>JAJZYI010000113.1 GCA_021798135.1 Actinomycetes bacterium
CCTTCCCTTGCCGTACCCCGCGCCGCCGTCGAGCGTCGCCGGCCCAGGGCTGCCGTCGGCGGTGGTGGTGCCACTGTCGTAGCCACAGCTCGCGACGGTGGCCGAGGTCGCCGTCTGTGAGATCACCGTCGGCGAGCCGAGCCGGTCGACCTTGGCGCCGTCGAGCTCCTGGAGCTTGATGCCGACCACGCTCTGGATGACTCCCGAGAGCGCAGCCCCGGTGAAGTACCGGCCGAGATCGGGGAAGACCTGCAGCGGAGGGGTGCCGGCGATCAGCTCGCGCCGGATCGCCGGCCACGGCTCGCGGTCGTAGCGGTAGACGGTCTGCTCACCTGCCAGCCACGCCCGCACCACGGCCGAGCGCTGGCCACCCGACGGCCCGCTCGACGACGGCGGGCGGCCACCCGCCACGGCGGGCCGAGGGAGCGACCCTCCGGTGCCGCAGGCCGCCAGGACCGAGGCGGCCGTCGCCAGCGTGGCCAGGGCCAGGGCAGCCGGGCGGCGCCCCGTACCGGCGCCCCACCGCGCTCGATGCACTCCGCCGCGTCGGTCGGGCGGGTCGCCCCCGCAGGCCCCGCTCGCCCCCGGCCGGTGAGCGTCCCGCGCCGGCCACGTCCTTCGCCCCATGGTCATGACTCCGCCTGTGCCGTGATGCCAACGGGAAGGGCGGCGCCGCCGGCCGCCGAAGGGTGCCCCGTGCAATCTCGCGCGCCCGGAGCGCCGCGTCCAGGGGCAGGTGCGCTCGGGGCTCGCGCGACCGTGCCACGCTGGTGGGATGAGCCTGCAGGAGCCGGCCCGGCCAGGTCCGTTCGCCGACGCCGGCACCGTCGTCGTGGTCGAGGACGACCCGCACATCGCCGAGCTCGTCGACCTCTACCTCCGGCGCGACGGGTTCAGGGTGCTCCTGGCCGCGGACGGCGGTCGCGGCATGGAGCTGGTCGCACACCACCACCCCTGCCTGGTGCTGCTCGACGTCGGCCTGCCCGCCGGGCCGGACGGGTTCGAGGTGTGCCGGCAGCTGCACGGGCAGGGCGTTCCCGTCATCATGCTGACCGCCCGCGACGAGGAGGTGGACCGCGTCCTCGGGCTGGAGCTCGGCGCCGACGACTACGTGACGAAGCCGTTCTCGCCGAGGGAGCTGGTCGCCCGCGTCCACGCCGTCCTGCGCCGCTCGACCCAGGCGCCCGGCCCGCAGCGGCGGACGCTGCAGGCGGGCGACGTCGAGGTCGACACCGCCCGGCACGAGGTCCGCCGGGCCGGCACGCCCGTGGCGCTCACGGCACGGGAGTTCGACCTGCTCGCTCACCTGGCCGCCAACCCCGGGCTCGTGCTGACCCGGCGCCAGCTGCTCGACGAGGTGTGGGGTGCGGGCTGGGTGGGCGACGAGCGCACCGTCGACGTGCACGTCCGCCAGCTCCGCAAGAAGCTGGGGGACGGGCTGCCGCTGGCCACGGTCCGCAACGTCGGCTACCGGCTGGGGTAGCCGACGTGCGCCGCACCCTGGTCGTCACCATCGTCGGCGTCGTGGTCGGCGCCCTGGTGCTGGCCGGCGCCGGCACCTTCCTGCTCGCCAACGGCGGCGCGCGGCGCGACGCAGCCAGGCAGCTGGCCGTGGACGCCCGCCGGGTCGCCACCGAGGCGCCCACCCTGCTGACCGTGCCGTCCGCCAAGCTCCGCCGGAACCTGGTCCGGGTGGTGAAGGCGACGGTCGGCGCCGACTTCGTCGCCGTGGTCCCGGGCGCGGCCGCCGACGGCAGCGCCGGGACCACGGTCGTCCTCGGGTCCCTGCCGGGCGGCGTGACGGTGGCGCGGCTCCGGCTCGCCGACCTGCTGCGCGGCGCCACGGTCTCGGGCACGGCGGGCGCGGTCGTCTACGCCGCCGTGGTCCTCCCCGGGGTCGAGCCCGGCGCGGTGGCACGCACCTTGGCACCAGGCGCCCTGCCTGCCGGGACCACCGGTGCCGCCCGCCTGCGGGCAGCGACGGCAGCGGGCGCCGTGGTGGTCATGGTGCTGACGCGCCGGTTCGCCGGTGCCGGTCTGGGCGGTCTCTACCTCCTCCTGGTGTCGGCAGGGACGGTGGCCGTCGCCGCCGCTGTCGCCGTGGTCCTGAGCCGGCGGATCACGCGCCCGCTCGTCGACGCGGTCGCCGCCACCGAGCGGATCGCCCGCGGTGACCTGTCGGTGCGCACACCGGTGGGCGACACGCACCACCCCGAGCTGGCGGCGCTGGGAGACGCCATCAACACCATGGCCGAGAGCCTCGCCCGGGCCCGGGGGCAGGAACGGCAGTTCCTGCTCTCGGTCTCGCACGACCTCCGGACGCCGCTCACCTCGATCCTGGGCTACGCCGAGGCGATCGCCGACGGCGCCGCCGACGACCCGGGCGCGGCGGCGGCCGTCATCGCCGCCGAGGCCCGCCGCCTGGCACGGCTGGTGCAGGACCTGCTCGACCTGGCCCGCCTCGACGCCCGGCAGTTCTCGCTGCACCTCCAGCCGGTCGCCGTCACCCCGCTGGTGCGCGCCGCCGCCGACGCCATCCGCCCGGCCGTCGACCGCGCCGGGCTCGATCTGCGGGTGGCGCTCCCGCTCGACGAGCCGCTGTTGGCGACCGCCGACCCGGACCGGACCCGGCAGGTCGTGGCCAACCTCCTGGAGAACGCCTACAAGTTCGCGGCGTCCGCCGTCGACGTTGTCGCCGCGCCGGAGCCCGGCGGCTGGGTGGTGGTGACCGTGGCCGACGACGGGCCGGGCATCGCCGCCGACGACCTCCCCAAGGTGTTCGACCGGTTCTTCCAGTCCGCCAGGGCGGAGGCCCGCCAGGCCGGCAGCGGGCTCGGCCTGGCCATCGTGGCCGAGCTCGTCGGCGCCATGGGCGGCAGCGTGCGGGTGCTGTCCGGCGGGGAGCCGCGCGGCAGCCGGTTCGACGTGCGCCTGCCCGCCACCGGGACCGGCGGCAACCGCGGCGCGACCGGGCCCGCAGCCATGGCGGGACCGGCGGCGCGACCGGCGGGAGGGCCCGGGCCGGCCGCACCACCACCGATCCCCACGCCCTCCCCCGCTGCCAGGTCGGACCAGCCCGCCGCACCACCACCGGCCCCCAGGCCACCCGGGCCCTCCCCCGCACCCCGGTCGGACCAGCCCGCCGGGACGTGACGGGCGGCCCTCCCGGGAGGTCCGGGCACCGGGCCCCGGCGCCTGGCAGACTGCCGGCGATGCCCGAACCTCGCTACAGCCGCCGCCAGGTCCTGGGCGCCGGGCTCGGCGCGGCAGCGGCCGCCGCCCTGGCCGCCTGCGGTTCATCGACCACCAGGCGGGCGGCGTCCGTGGCGCCGGCCGGCTCGGACCTCGGGGCCGTCGAGCACGTGGTGATGCTCATGCAGGAGAACCGGTCCTTCGACCACTACTTCGGCGCGTACCGCCGCGGGGTCCGGGGCTTCGACGACCACGCCAACCGGCAGGCGTTCTCGCAGGCGTGGCCGGGCGGCAAGGCGCCGGACGGCAAGCTCCTGCCGTTCCACCTCGACACGGCGACACAGAAGGCCGAGTGCACCTTCGACCTGTCGCACGCCTGGACGGCACAGCACGCGTCGTGGGCCGGCGGCACGATGGGCCGCTTCGTCGCCACGCACACCGAGGCGCAGTACGAGGGGCCGGAGAACGGCGTGCTCACCATGGGCTACTACACGCGCGCCGACCTGCCGTTCCACTACGCCCTGGCCGACGCCTTCACCATCGGCGACGGCTACCACTGCTCGGTGCTCGGCCCCACCCATCCCAACCGCCTCTACTGGATGAGCGGCACGCTCGGCGCCGACGGCACCAAGGGCGGGCCGATCCTCACCACCTACCTGACCGCCGACCACCAGTGGACGCTGTCGTGGACGACGATGCCGGAGGTGCTGGAGGACGCCGGCGTGTCGTGGAAGGTCTACAACCCGCCCGGTTCGGGCTACGCGCCGGGCAGCGCCACGGCCCTGCTGCTGTCGGACAACATGCTGCTCTACTTCGAGCAGTTCAAGGACCCGTCCACCACCCTGCACCAGAAGGCGTTCGGCCCCCTGTTCCCCGCCGACTTCCAGAGCGACGTGGCCGCCGGCACGCTGCCCGCCGTGTCGTGGGTCATCCCGCCCATCGGCTACGACGAGCACCCGCCGGCGCCGCCGGCGCTGGGCGCCTGGTACATCCACCAGGTCCTCGACATCCTGACGTCCAACCCGAAGGTGTGGGCGAAGACGGTGCTGTTCATCACCTGGGACGAGAACGACGGCTTCTTCGACCACGTGCCCCCGCCCGTGGCGCCGGCGGGCACGCCCGGCGAGTACGTCACGGCGAGCCCGCTGCCGTCCGACGCCGGGGGGATCGCCGGGCCGATCGGGCTGGGCGTGCGCGTCCCGCTGCTCGTCGTGTCGCCGTTCAGCCGCGGCGGCTACGTCGTCCACGACACCTTCGACCACACGTCCCAGCTCCGCTTCCTCGAGACCCGCTTCGGCGTGCGGGCACCCAACCTCTCGGCGTGGCGACGAGCCCACGTCGGCGACCTGACGACGTCGCTGGCCGTCGGCTCGCCCGACACCCGGGTGCCCACGCTCCCCGCCACGCCGAAGAAGCCCGCGGTGGTCACCGAGGAGTGCTCGACCGCGCAGCTGGCCGAGCTCAACGTCCCCGTGGCGCCGTACCCGGTGCCGCTGCCGCAGACCATGCCCGGGCAGGAGCCCACGCCGGCCCGGGTCCGCTGACCGCCGGCCCGGGCGCCGGCGGAGCCCGGGCCGCACGGCCGTCCCGTGGGTAGCCTGGTCCCGTGTTCGAGCGTTTCACGGACCGGGCCCGCAGGGTGCTGGTCCTGGCGCAAGACGAGGCACGCCGGCTCCGCCACTCGTTCATCGGGACCGAGCACCTGCTGCTCGGCCTGCTGCGCGACGGCGAGAGCGCGGCGGCAGCCGTCCTCGCCGGGGCCGGCCTGACCCTCGACGGCGCCCGCCGGCAGGTGGAGCGGCTCACTGAGGCGGCGTCCGGGCACGCGTCTGCGTCGCCACCGTTCACGCCGCGCGCCAAGAAGGTGCTGGAGCTGTCGCTGCGCCAGGCGCTGCAGCACGGGGACGACCACATCACGCCCGAGCACCTGCTGCTGGGCATGGTCACCGACGGCGAGGGCGTCGCCGCACGGGTCCTGGCCACCGTCGTCGCCGACCCCGCAGAGCTGACGTCCCGGGTGCTGGGGGCGATCGGTGCCACCGCCGCGCCCGCCGCGTCGACCGGCCGGGCGGCTCCGGCCCGGCTCGCCGCGGAGGCCGGCGGGCCGGTCCGCTGCCCCAGGTGCGGCACCAACCTCCTGGGGTCCGCCCGCTACCGGGTCCTCGACGTCGCCGCCGGCACGGAGACCGACGACCCCGGCGACCCGCGAGCCGAGCCCGCCGACCCAGACGACCCGAGGTCCAGGCCCGGCGACCCCGACCACCCGCGCAACGGGGCCGGCGGGGAGCCGCCCGCGACGCCGGCCGGCGCGCCGGGAACGCTCGGCGTGCCGGTCGTCTACTGCCTGGTGTGCGGCACCGCGCTCGGCACGGTCCTCGGCAGCCGCTGGCAGGCACCGGCCGGCGAGCAACGCGAAGGCCCGGCGCGCCGGTTCGTGACGGGCCTGGCCGCCCCCGGCACGCCTGCAGGTGGGTTGGGCGTCCCGCCGACGAGGTTCACCGGGCCACGTGGGCTCCTCGGCGGCTACCGAGGGCCGTCGCGGCGGGGAGCAGGCGCCCCGCGGACCGGCACCCAACGGGGAGCCGGCACCCAGCGGACCGGCGCCCAACGGGGAGCTGGCGCCCCGCGGGGTGGCCCCCGCCCGACGTGGCTCGCCGGTAGCGAGCCGGGCCCGTCGCCGGCCGTCCGCCTTCCCGAGGGCTGGCCGGACGCCAGCGGTCCCGACCCCGGCACCGAGGCCGCCGAGGCCGTCGACCTCCGAAGCGACGGCCGGCGGCACCTGGCCGGCACGGTGCACGGGCTCCGGCTCGACGCGCAGGTCCAGGAGCCCGGGCTCCGGGGGCCTGGACGCCGGGTGACGGTCGGCGGATCCCTCGGCGGCACGGACGTGGTCGCCTGGTGGGAGGTCGGCGACGATGGCCGGGGCGGTCCAGTGCAGGTCACAGCGCACGCCGGGGGCCGGCTCCTCGCCCTCGACGTCCGGGGCAGCTTGCACCTCGGCGGGCACGCCGGCTTCCTCCGTGGCGACCTGGCAGGAGACGTGGGAGGGCTGCGGCTCGTCGCCCAGGCCGTGACGGCTGCGGGCGGGTTCGACTCGCTGGCGACCGTGGCGGTGTTCGGCACCCTGGGCGACGCCGCGCTGGTGCTGTACGCGAGCGTGACCGGCGACCACGCCCGAGCCGCGGTGCGCGGCGCCGTCGGCGACCGGCCGGTGGTCCTGGACCTGGAGCGGCCGGAGGGCGGTGAGCCCGGCAGCGTCGTCGTCACCGGGCACGCCGGGCCGTCGCCGGCGGTGGCGCTCGCCATCGCCGGAGCCCTCCTGCACTTCACCTGACGGTGGGCGCGGCTGCACGACGAGGTGGTGGGAGCAAAGATCCGCCACCGTCGACCGGCCCGCGGCCCCTGCTCCGGACGCTTCGACCGTTGCGGCCTGGGCCCGTCCGCTGCGGCATCCTGCGTGGTCGTTCCGAGCGCCCCTGACCGGCACTTATGCGCGCCGGAGAGGCGGGAATAGTGGGATACGTGAGCGGCGACGCGAGGGGACTTGGTGCCGCCACCACCTGCCGACCACCTCGTGCGAATCGACGTTGGTGCTGGTCCTCAGATGCCCGGAGCGACGAGCCGAGGCGGTGGTGGGGCAGCAACGCGTACCCGCACGCCGAAGTGCGACAGCGTCAGGGTGAAGGTTTCGTTGTCGGTGGCGCTGAGGCGAGTAATGCCCTCGACTTGCGGCGCTGCGCCTGGCCCCGGTGATTTCGTGGTGGCAGGTATTTGGAAGCCCGTTGCGCTTGCCCCGCCCCGATACATAGCAGTGAACAAGGGCTCGGTGGCGGTGAGGCGGACGAGGTGGCCATGCCCGTCAACCCAGATCCGGACGTGGATCGTGATGCTTGTCGCCGCTGGGACCAATGTCGTCCCTGCATGCGTTGGGGGTCGGAGGCTCTGTGCCATCGTGGTGTCGAACGACGCGAGGGTCATCGTCGACCGGAAGCCGTTGGTGCGCATCCCGTCGATCGTCGCGGTGCCGTCCCGAGTGACTGGACCGGAAAGTGCCCGAAGGACATGCAGCAAGGTGGTGGAGGTGGCCAGGCCCTCCAACGATGCATACCCAACACTGTTGAAAGGGCCGGCGACCCACGGTCGACTAATTGTGATGGGCGAACCCGGCTGGTAGGGCGGCGGCAGGTGCTCGAACGTGGTGTCACCGAAGGCGCGTACAGAGGTCGTGCTCGAGCGTTGCTGGCAGCCCGAGGTTGTGATCGACGCGGCCAAGCGCTGGTGGGCGAAGTCGATCGTCCCGGTCCCGGTATCGATCGGGGCGTTGGAGGCAGGGATGCACCCTCCCTGACGGCGGGGACCGGACCGGAACGCGATGTCGGCTGATCCGGCAGCCTGGGTATGGGCCGCTACGAACCGGGCGAACGCCGACGTCGCGAGAGGTGGCGACGCAACTGCGCCACCTCCAGCGATCATGAAGCCAATCGAGCCCGCGGCCGACGCGAGTAGCACTGCAGCCAGCACTACGGCAAGGTGCCGGTGCCGCGCGCGTCGCCGCGCCTCCTCGATCAGCGCATTGGTCCCCAGTTCGGGGGCGGGCGGACCCATGGTGTGCTGGTCGCTGACCGGTGGCCGATCTGTAAGGGTCATGACGCTATTATCGTTAGCTTCATGGCCCAGCTTGAGCACCCTGCCGCCAACAAGCAGTCGCCGTCGGCTCGCACGACCCCAAGCCTCAGGCTGCGCGTCGTCGATCGAGACCGACCCTTTCCCCTGCACGAACAGGTAGCGGCGGAGATCCGCCGGGCCATCGCCTCCGGAGAAGCCGGACCTGGCGACCGGCTACCCCAAGCGAAGGACCTGGCTGCCGTCCTCGGCGTCAACTGCAACACGGTCTTACGGGCTCTGCGGCAGTTGCGGGACGACGGTGTTGTCGAAATGGGACGAGGTCGCGCCATCGTCGTCGCCAGTACCCCCGATCGAGGAGTCGTCGCGGCCACGGCCCGGGAACTCCTCACCCTTGCCTCGATCCATGGGTACAGCCGCGACGAGGTCATTGGACTGATCGAGCAACTCTCCGACGAAGCTCCCCGTCCGTGATGGCACCACCCCACCCGGTATCGATCGCGCCGAACAGCACCGCACCCAGTTGGCGCCACGCCCGCGTGCGAATCACCGCCGGCTGCGTGCGCGTCCCACAATTTCGGACCGTTCGGAGGCATACCCTCGCCCCTATTTCCGGATCGGCTGGTTGAGCCCAGCTCCGTCCGGGACCGCGACCGCTGTTGCCCGAGTACCGACACTGCTATAACATGTGGTGGTATGAGCGAGGCTCAGGAGGTCGGCACCATGCTGCGTCTGCTCCGCGAACGGAAGGGCCTGAGCCAGCGCGAGCTCGCCGAAAGGTTGGGCGTGCAGCAACCAGCGGTCGCCCGCTGGGAGGCTGGAGGCGTGAACATTCCGGTCAACCGGCTAGAGGAGATCGTGGGCGAGCTCGGGTATGGGCTTGAGTATGACCTGAGAGCAGTGCCGGTTGGCGAGGCCATGCGGTATGGGGTGCCGGTGCGCCTTCTCAGTCGTCCTCGGCGGGAAGGCCCGGATGGCCGTCCCGAACCTGTGGTGTCACGTGGCTACCTGTTTGAGGTCAACATGAAGCAACCGTGGCTGGTCGACATCAGGGAGGCCGCGACTCGCAAGCTGACGCACGGCGCCGTGGCGGTTGTGCACGCGCCGATCAGGAAGATGGCGGCGCATCCGGACGGTGTCATCATCTGGGACGGGAGAGCGCTGGGAAAGATCACTCCCAACGGCAAGACGTACGACGATGGCAGCCCCGTGTTCACATATTCTCTTGCGGACAGAGAGGACCTTGTGCTTGCAGGTGTTGCCGATATACCCGAGTGGGATTTGACCACAGGTCGGTTATAGGGCAATCCCGCTGCGGCGTCGGCCGGTTCTAGTGGTCACTGCACGGTGAGTGCAGCGTAGAGGGTGGCGGGGCTGTGGTAGCCGAGGCTGGGGCGACGCTGGTGGTTGATGACGTGGGCGACGTGGTTGGCGTGGACGGGTTCGATGCGGTCGAGGTCGGTGCCGCGGGGGAACCACCAGCGCCATTGGCGGTTGAGGTTCTCGACCTGGCCGCGTTGCCACGGCGAGTGCGGGTCGCAGAACCAGACGTTCATCTTGAAGGTGTCGGTCAGCTGCGGCCACAGCGCCCACTCCGATCCCTGGTCGAAGGTGATCGACCGGCGCAGGTGGAGGGGGATCTGCTCGATGCCTTCGGCCAGGCCGACGAGGGCGTCGGCGGCGCGGTAGCCGTTGGGCATGGTGATGAGCATCGAGTAGCGGCTGGCTCGCTCGGTCAGGCACATCAGCGCGGAGCGGTTCCCTCGGCCGATGAGGTGGTCGGCTTCCCAGTGGCCGGGCTCGCTGCGGTCGTTGGCGGCGGCGGGACGACCCGAGATGTTCGGGAGGGCGGGGCGGTTGTGGGTGCGGCGGGCTTGGCGACACCGCCGGCGCGGGCGGCGGCTGCGGAGGCACTCGGTGGCCCTGACGCCCAGCACCCCGGCGTACAGCGAGGCGTAGATCGTCTCCACGCACACCCGCTCGTCGGCGTCCTCGGCGACCAGATCAGCCCAGATCGCCTCGGGGGAACGCCCCTGGCGCAACTACGACCACCCGGTCCCGCAACGCTCCGGATCCA
>JAJZYI010000114.1 GCA_021798135.1 Actinomycetes bacterium
GGCGGCCGGCGGGACGCCGGCGCTCCGGTCGCCGGCGCTGGCGGCGGTCACGGGAACGGGGGCGCGGGTCGCGGCGGGGGCACCGCTCGCGGCGGCTGCCCGCCGACGACGCCGTGCTCGTGGGCCCACAGGGCGGCCTCGGTCCGGGAGCTCGCGCCGAGCTTCGCCAGCACGTTGCTCATGTAGCCCTCGACGGTGCGGAGGCTCAGCCCGAGCTCCGTGGCGATCTCCTTGTTGGCGGCCCCCCGGGCGACGAGCGACAGCACGTCGGCCTCGCGCGGCGTGAGCGCCACGACCGGCTCGTGGTCGTCCCGCCAGCGCCGCTGCAGGCGGCGGGCCACGTCGCGGTCGAGGACCGTGGTCCCGTTGGCGACGGCCACGATGGCCTCGGCGAGCTCGGTCCGGTTGGCCGTCTTCAGCAGGTAGCCGGCGGCCGATGCGTCGAGCGCGGCCGAGATGTGGGCGTAGTCGGAGTAGGCGCTGACCACCAGGCACCTGGTGGCCGGCACGCGTGCCGCCGCCTCCTGCAGGACGGCGAGGCCGCCCCCGCCGGGGACCTCCAGGTCGACGAGGGCCACGTCGGGCCGCAGCGCCAGCAGCATCTCGACGGCCGATCCGGTGTCGTCCGCCTCGCCCACCACCTGCAGCCGGGGCTCGGACTCGATGAGCTCCCGCAGCCCGGCGCGAACCAGGGCGTGGTCGTCGACGATCCCGACCGTGATCGTCCGGTCGTGCTCGCCGGCGTGCGGTCGCGCCGGCTGCGGGTCGTGTTCCCCGAGGATGGCCACGGTGGCCCGATTCTACGCCCGGCCGCCCCGCCGGCAGCCAGTGCACGCCGGCGGGCGTCAGCCCCGCGGCGCCGGCGGACCGCCCGCACGAGGAGCTGGCCCCGCGACCCGCTGCCCGTCGGCAACGCATGGCGCGGTCTGAGGCAGCACGCGTGCGCGCGTCCGCGTGCTAACCAGGGTGCGGCCGCCTCGCGAGCAGGGAGCTGGTGCCATGCCCATCAACGTCAAGCCCGTCCCCACCCTGGACGGGCGGGTCAACGACATCCGGATGCGGACCGCCGCCATCGTGAACGAGTGGATCCTGCCCAACGAAGCCCGGCTGTGGGGCCACCGGCGCCGCGACGACGCCTCCGACCGGGAGCGCCGCGAGGCGATCGCGCTGCGGGAGGAGATCAAGCAGGTCGTCTGGAGCGCCGGCCTGTGGGCGCCGCACCTGCCCAGGGAGTACGGCGGCATGGGCCTCGACTTCCTGGCGCACGCGTACATGAACGAGGTGCTGGCCTACGCGGTCGGGGCGGCCTCGCTGTTCGGCGTGGTGGCCCCCAACTCGGGCAACCAGTCGATCCTGGTGAAGTACGGCAGCGAGGAGCAGAAGCAGCGGTGGCTGGTGCCCACGATCGAGGCGGGGATGGCATCGGGCTTCTCGATGACCGAGCCGGAGAACGCCGGCTCCGATCCCCGGTCGATCACCACCTCCGCCGTCCTCGACGGTGACCACTGGGTGATCAACGGCCACAAGTGGTTCACGTCCAACGGCATCGACGCCGAGTTCTTCATCGTGATGGCCCGCGTCGCCGACAGCGACGAGGCGGCCAAGCGCCGCGAGGGGACCATGGCCCAGTTCATCGTGCCGACCGCCACCAGGGGCGTCACGATCGTCCGCGGCATCGGCATCTGGGGCCGGCACGAGTCCGACCACTGCGAGGTCGTCTACGACGACGTCCGCATCCCGAAGGAGAACATCCTGGGGCAGGTCGGCCAGGGCCACCGGGCCGCCCAGGACCGGCTGGGCGCGGGCCGGGTGTTCCACTGCATGAACTCGGTGGGCCAGATGTGGCGCGCCTTCGACCTGATGGTGGAGCGAGCCGAGCAGCGCCAGGTGCACGGGGGGATGCTCAAGGACAAGCAGTTCGTCCAGGGATTCATCGCCGACAGCTACGTCGACATCCAGGCCGCCCGGCTCATGACCATCCACGCGGCGGAGAAGGTCGACCAGGGGCTCGACGGCGCCCGCACCGACATCTCGGCCATCAAGGTGTTCGTCCCCGCCGCGTACCACCGGGTGGTGGACCGGGCCATCCAGGTGTGGGGGGCGGCCGGGATCACCAACGACCTCCCCCTGGCCCACATGTACCTGGGTGCCCGCACCCTGCGCCTGGCCGACGGGCCCGACGAGGTCCACAGGATCCTGATCGCCAAGAACGTGCTGGGCCGCTACGAGCACGGCGAGTCCTGGGACTTCGGCAACTGACGACCCTTGCCGTCGGCGTCTGCGCGGGCAGGCCGGCGCGGGCGGGCGGCGCCGCCCGCCATGCGCCGTCAGGCCCCGTGGCACGCCAAGCTGCACTCGCGTCGCCGCACGCTGGTGCCGGGCCGCTCACCGCGCGGCTCGCCGCGCAGGCAGCCGCGAAGGCAGCCGGGCAGGCAGCCGGGCAGGTCACCGACGCACGCTGCCCGTCCTGCCCCCCCGCCGGCACACGGCAGCGGCACCCCGACCGCGGCACACGGCAGCGGCACACGGCAGCGGCACCCCGACCGCGGCACACGGCAGCGGCACACGGCAGCGGCACCCCGACCGCGGCCGCGGATGTGACGTTCCACCCTGGCGCCAGGCTCCCCACCGGCACAGGCTGGGGGCATGAGGGCGCAGCACATCGAGCAGCGGGACCTGGCGCCGTGCACGACGGCGGTGCTGCGGTCGACCCTGGCGGTGGCCGAGATCGGACCGTTCATCGGCCGGGCCGTCGAGGCGGTGGCCTCTGCCCTGGCCGCCCAGGGCATCGCCGCCACCGGCCCCCCGTTCGCCCGGTACCAGCGCGCCGGGGAGGACGCGTTCGCCGTGGAGGCCGGGCTCCCCACCGCGTCCGCCGTGTCGCCGGGCGGCGAGGTGCTGGCATCGTCGCTCCCCGGCGGCCCGGCGGCGGTGATGACCTACCTCGGCCCCTACGACGAGCTGGCGGCCGCGTACGGCGAGCTGGCGGACTGGATCGCCGAGCGCGGCGAGGAGCCGGCCGGCGACCCTTGGGAGGTGTACCACAGCGATCCGGCGAAGGAGCCGGATCCCGAGCGGTGGCGGACGGAGATCGTGATGCCCGTACGGGCGTGACCGCCGCCGGCCTGCCGGGCCGCTGGCGAGGTCGCTGCCGGGTCGACGGCCCGGCGGGCCCTCGCCCCCGCGCCCGGAGGGGCCACCGGTGGCGCCGGCGGCCTGGGGAGGTGCGCATGGCAGAGGCCGAGACGACGTCGACGGGTCGGGCCGACCCGGGCTGGCCGGCGACGGCCACCGCCGCCCTGGTGGCCACCGTCACGAGCCGACCGGAGGAGGTGGCGCTCAGGTGGCGCCGGGCCGACGGGTGGGGCTCGTGGACCTGGCGCGACTACGGCGAGCGCGCCGCACGAGTGGCGGCCAGCCTGCGCCAGCTGGGCGTGGAGCGAGGGGACCGGGTCGTGGTCATGACCCGCAACCGGCCCGAGTTCCACCTCGTGGACGTGGCGGCGATGCTCGTCGGGGCGGTCCCGGTGTCGCTGTACAACTCGTCGTCGGCCGAGCAGGTCCGCTACGTGGCCGGCCACGCGAAGGCGGTCGTGGCGGTCGTGGAGCACCCCGAGTTCCTGGAGCGGTTCCTGAAGGTCCGCGACCAGCTGCCCGAGCTCCGCCACCTGGTGGTCGTGTCGGACCCGGAAGCGATGGCCCCGCCCGACGTCATCCCCTTCCGGCGGCTGCTCGACGTCGCCCCGGCCGACCTGCGGGCGGAGGCGGCGGCGGCACGGCCCGAGGACGTCGCCACGCTCATCTACACCTCCGGCACCACGGGGCCCCCGAAGGCCGTGCAGATCACCCACGCCAACGTGGCCTGGACCGTCCGCAGCGTCATCGAGGCCATCGGTCACCGGCTCGCGGGGTGGCGGATCGTCTCCTTCCTGCCGATGGCGCACATCGCCGAGCGGGTCGCCACCCACTACGTCCACCTGTACGAGGGCACGGAGGTGACGACCTGCCGGGACGCCGGCTTCATCGCGCAGTACCTGCGCGAGGTCCACCCGCAGCTGGTCCTCGCCGTCCCGCGCGTGTGGGAGAAGGCCCACGCGTCGATCAGGGCGCTGGCCGCCGCCAGCCCCGAGCAGCGGGAACCGTTCGAGGCAGCGCTGCGGGTCGGCCAGGAGGTGGCCGAGGCCCGGGCCGCGGGCCGGCCGCTGGGCCGTGCCCTGGAGCGCCGCTGGGCCGAGGCGGACCGCCTGCTGTCGGTCGTGCGCGACCTGGCGGGGCTCGACCGGGTCGAGCTGGCGGTCACCGCCGCGGCGCCCATCGCCCCGGAGGTGCTGGTCTTCTTCCGCTCGCTCGGCGTCCCGCTGTCCGAGCTCTACGGGCTGTCGGAGTCGACCGGCCCCCTCACCTGGGACCCCTACCGGGTGCGCCCCGGTGACGTGGGGCACCCCATCCCCGGCTGCGAGGTGCGCCTCGCCCCCGACGGCGAGGTGCTGGCACGGGGAGGGAACGTGTTCGCCGGGTACCACGACGACCCGGTGCGGACCGCGGAGGCGCTCGATCCCGACGGGTGGCTCCACACCGGGGACCTCGGCGCCATCGAGGACGGCCGGCTGCGCATCGTGGGCCGCAAGAAGGACCTCCTCGTCACCGCCGGCGGCGAGAACGTCTCGCCCTCGACCATCGAGACCGCCCTGCGGGCCGCCCCGCTCGTCAGCCAGGCGTGCGTGGCCGGCGACCGCCGCCCCTACCTGGTGGCCCTGCTCACGGTGGACCCCGATGCCCTGAGCACCTGGGCCCGGCAGCACGACCTGCCGGACATGGCGACCTCGGACCTGGTCCGCCTCCCGGCGCTGCAGGCCGAGATCGAGCGCCAGGTGTCCGAGGTCAACCAGGGCTTCAGCCGGGTCGAGCAGGTCAAGCGCTTCGCCGTCCTCGACCACGAGTGGCCCGTCGACTCCGAGGAGCTGACGCCGACGATGAAGGTGAAGCGCGACCGGGTCCTGGCCAAGTACGCCGCGCAGATCGACGCCCTGTACGCCTGAGCGACCGAGCCCGAGCCCGGCGTGCCGGGCGCCGAGGTCGCCCGCCTCGCGGCCAGGTCGGCCGCCGCCCGGTGCGGCCGGACGACGGTGCCCGCCGTCGACCACGCTCGGTGGCCTCGTGCCTGCCGACCGCCCGGGACGAAGGTCCCTACCCGGCGTGCGCACGAGGTGTCACCATCGGGTGGGCTACCACAGGAGGACGCGCACCCCGGTGGCCGTCGGGCACGGCGGCTGCCGGGCACGCCGGCTCCCGGGCAGCGCTTGTCGGGCAGCGCTTGTCGGGCAGCGCTTGTCGGGCACGGCGGCTGCCAGGCACCGGCCCCAGGCTCGCCGGCTCCCGGGCACCGGTTGTCGGGCAGCGCTTGTCGGGCACGGCGGCTGCCAGGCACCGGTTGTCGGACACCGGCCGTCGGGCGCGGGCACCCTCCGCTGCTGCACGAACCGAGAGGAGCACCCCGTGAGCGAGACCCGTGCACCTGCCACGTTGGACATCGGCATCGGCGAGGCCGACCGGGCCGAGATCGCCGGCGGGCTGTCGCGCCTGCTGGCCGACACCTACACCCTCTACCTGAAGACCCACAACTACCACTGGAACGTCACGGGGCCGCAGTTCGCGTCCCTGCACCTCCTGTTCGAGACCCAGTACACGGAGCTGGCGGCGGCGGTCGACCAGATCGCCGAGCGCATCCGCGCCCTGGGCGTGCGCGCCCCGGGCAGCTACCACGAGTTCGCCGCCCTCTCCAGCCTCGCCGACGACGACGACCAGCCCGACGCCACCCAGATGATCGGCCGGCTGCTCCACGCCCACGAGACGCTCGTGCGCACCGCCCGGTCCGTCCTCCCCGTCGTCGAGCGCGCCGGCGACCAGCCGAGCATCGACCTGCTCACCCAGCGCATGCAGGTCCACGAGAAGGACGCGTGGATGCTGCGGAGCATGCTCGAGCCGTAGCCCCGGGGCGGTGCCGACCGCCGCCGTGGTGGGCTGACGCCATGACCAGCTCGGTGACCGCGCCCAACGCGCACCACCGCCTCGCCGTGCACGACGTGGTGCTGCTCATGGAGACCGACGCCGAGGCGGGGCTGGCGGAGCGCGAGGCGACCAGCCGGCTCGGCCGGTACGGGCGCAACGTGCTGCCGGCGGCCGAACCCGCCGGCCCCCTGCTCCGCCTCGCCCGCCAGGTGAACCACCCGCTCATCTACGTGCTGCTGGCGGCGGGGGTGATCACGGTGCTGCTCGGCGAGCTCGTGGACGCCGGGGTCATCTTCGGCGTCGTGACGATCAACGCGCTCACCGGCTTCGTCCAGGAGTCCAAGGCCGAGGCGGTGCTGGACGCCCTGCGCACCATGGTCCACACCGAGGCCCGCGTGGTGCGCGACGGACGGGTCCGCCGCCTGCCCTCGGAGCAGCTGGTGCCGGGCGACCTCGTGCTCGTCGAGGCGGGCGACAAGGTGCCGGCGGACCTGCGGCTCGTCCGAGAGACCGAGCTCGAGGTGGACGAGTCCGCCCTGACCGGCGAGTCGTTGCCCGTGGCGAAGGACGAGGTGGTGCTCGACGAGGAGACCCCGGTGGCCGACCGGCGCAACATGGTCTACTCGGGGACCCTCGTGACGGCAGGCACCGGCGCGGGGATCGCCGTCGCGACGGGGGCGGAGACGGAGCTGGGCGAGATACACCGCCTGGTCGGCACGGCCGATGCCCTGGAAACCCCGCTCACCCGCAAGCTCGCCCGGTTAAGCAACGTCCTGACGGTCGTCATCCTGGCCCTGGCCGCGGTCGCGTTCGCCGCCGGCGTGCTCCGGGGCGAGCAGCCGTCGGAGATGTTCGCCGCCGCCGTCGCCCTGGCCGTCGGAGCGATCCCCGAGGGGCTCCCCGCCGTGGTCACCATCACCCTGGCCATCGGCGTGGCGCGCATGGCCCACCGCCGCGCCGTGATCCGCCGCCTGCCGGCGGTCGAGACGCTCGGCAGCACGACCGTGATCTGCACCGACAAGACCGGGACCCTCACCGAGAACCAGATGACCGTCCGGTCGATCTGGACGCCCGACGGCGCCTTCGACGTCGGCGGCACCGGGTACGCGCCGCAGGGCGAGATCCGCGACGCCGGCGGTCGGCCGGTGGGCGAGACCGGCAGCCAGGCCCTGCGCTGGTCGCTGCTGGCCGGCGCCGCCTGCAACGACGCCACGCTGATGGGAGGCGACGGCCAGGTGAGCGTGCTCGGCGACCCGACGGAGGGCGCCCTGCTCGTGGCCGCCGCCAAGGTCGGCCTGGACCGCGACCGGGTCGCCTCCATGCTGCCGCGCGTGGAGACGATCCCGTTCAGCTCCGATCGTCAGTACATGGCCACGCTGCACGACGACGCCCTCGGCTCGGGGCGGGTCGTGCTCGCCAAGGGTGCCGTCGAGCGGGTCGTGCGCCTGTGCGGCGCCGAGATGGACCGCCACGGCTCGTCACGCCCCCTCGACCTCGACAGGGCGGCCGCCGCCGCCGCGACACTGGCCGCCGGCGGCCTACGGGTGCTGGCCACCGCGATGGCGCGCGCGGGTGCGACCGACGGCCTCGACGAGACGGCCCTCGGCGCGACGCTCGTGCTCACGGGGCTGCAGGCCATGCAGGACCCTCCCCGACCCGCAGCCGCGGCAGCCATCGCTGCCTGCCACGACGCCGGCATCGCCGTCAAGATGATCACGGGCGACCACGTCGGCACGGCCAGGGCGATCGCCGACCAGATCGGCCTCGTCGCCGGGCGGGGCCCGGAGGCGGCCACCGGCAGCAGCCCGGCAGCGGGCACCGGCACCCCGGGACCGTGGCTCAGCGGCGCCGACCTCGCCCGGCTGCCGCCGGACCGGTTTGCCGACGCGGTCGACCAGGCAGCGGTGTTCGCCCGGGTGTCCCCGGAGCAGAAGCTGCGCCTCGTCGAGGCCCTGCAGGCCCGCCACCACGTCGTGGCGATGACCGGGGACGGCGTCAACGACGCCCCGGCACTGCGGCAGGCCGACATCGGGGTGGCCATGGGACGGGGCGGCACCGAGGTGGCCAAGGAGGCTGCCGACATGGTCCTCACCGACGACGACTTCGCCACCATCGAAGCCGCCGTCGAGGAGGGCCGCGGCGTGTTCGACAACCTGACCAAGTTCATCACCTGGACGCTGCCGACGAACATGGGCGAGGGGCTCGTCATCCTCGTCGCGATCCTGCTCGGCACGGCCCTGCCCATCCTGCCGGTGCAGATCCTGTGGATCAACATGACGACCGCGGTCTGCCTCGGCCTGATGCTGGCCTTCGAGCCGAAGGAGCCAGGCAGCATGCGCCGGCCGCCTCGCGACCCGCACCGGCCGTTGCTGACGGTGGGCCTGGTGCTCCGGGTCCTGCTGGTGTCCGCGCTGCTGGTGGCCGGCTCCTGGTGGCTGTTCGAGGGCGAGCGGACCGGCGGTGCGGACCTCGCCACGGCCCGCACCGCCGCGCTGAACTTCTTCGTCGCGGTCGAGACCTTCTACCTGTTCAGCTGCCGGTCCCTCACGCGCTCGGCGCTGCACGTCGGAGCGTTCAGCAACCGCTGGATCTACGTCGGGGTGGGCACCCAGGTCGCCGGCCAGCTCGCGCTCACCTACCTGCCCGTGATGAACCGGCTGTTCCAGACCGCGCCCATCGCCGCCGGCGCGTGGCTGCGCATCCTGCTGCTCGGGCTCGCCGCGTCCGTCATCGTCGCCGTCGACAAGCGCGTCCGCCGCCGGATCCTCTGAGCTCCGGGCTCAGCCGGCGGCTGCCGGCGACACGCCTGCGGGGCCGTGCCCGGTGAGCGCCCGCAGCGCGGCGTCGAAGCTGTCCACCGGCAGCACCTGGATCGGGCGCCCGCTCGCCGCCCGCCGCGCCGCGGCCGCCTCCGACGACGGCACGAGGAACAGGCGCGCCCCGGCGTCGGCGGCCGCCACCACCTTCTGCGCCACGCCGCCCACGGCGCCGACCGCGCCGGCGGCGTCGATGGTGCCGGTGCCTGCGACCACCCGTCCGGCGGTCAGGTCGGCGCCCGTGGTGACGGCGTAGACGGCCAGGGCCGTCATGAGCCCGGCGGACGGCCCGCCGATGTCGGTGCGGCTCACGTCCACGGCGAAGGGCAGGCGCACGAGCGGGGCGGCGTCCTCCACGGCGACGCCCAGCGCCGGCCGGCCGAGCTCGGAGGACAGCGCCGGTCGGACCGTCACCACCAGCTGCCGGTCGCCGCGGCGGACCGTGACGGCGACCGCCGAGCCGGCGGGCACGCGCGACACCTCGGCGACGAGGTCGGCAGCGCTCGTCACCGGCTGGCCGCCGAGCCCGGTCACCACGTCGCCGGGCCGCAGGATGCCGTCGGCGGGGCCACCGGCGACGACGGCCCACACCACCGCGCCGCCACCGCCGACCTCGACCGGGTACCCGGCCGCTCGCAGCGCCACCGCCGCTGCGAGTTGCACGCTGTCGTGGAACACCTGGACCTGCGCCGCCGCCCAGTCCTCGGGTGTGATGCCGGCCGGCACGACGCCGGTCGACCGCACCAGCTCGCGGTCGGACGAGAAGAAGGCGCCGACCACCCCGGCCGCGCTGGGCTCGGAGACGGACACCGACGTGAGCAGGAGCCGGCCGGCCACCGGGTGGACGGGGCCCCCGGTGGCGAGCATGGAGGGCACGTCGAGGGCCGGTCCGGGTGCGAGCTCGGCGACCGGCATGGGCACGGTGACGACGGCAGCGGCCACGACCGCGGCCGACGCCGCCAGGAGCGCGAGGCGACCGGCACCGTGGAGGCCCGGGCGCCCCGCCGGCGCTGGGTGCGGCCCGGCC
>JAJZYI010000115.1 GCA_021798135.1 Actinomycetes bacterium
CCCGACGATCGCCCGGGACCGTGCCCCAGCGCTGTGGGACGCCCTGGAGCGGTCACGGTCACTCGGTGCTCTGAGCGAGCGGCCGCTGGCCGTCCAGATCCTGCACGCCTGGTCTTTCGGCGACGCCGCGTCCGTGGAGGGTCCTGCCACCGCGGGCCCCGTCCTGGACCTCGGGTCCGGTGGCGGGCTCCCGGGCCTGGTCCTCGCCCACCGCTGGCCCGGTCGGCCGATGGTGCTGCTCGATGCCGCCAGGCGGCGGTGCGAGCTGTTGGAGGATGCCGTCGCGGCCTGCGGGCTGGACGGAGCCGTGCGGGTCGTGTGCGAACGAGCGGAGGTGGCGGGGCGGGAGCCGGAGCTGCGCGGCCGCTTCGGCCTGGTCGTGGCGCGCTCGTTCGGCCCACCGCCGGTCGTCGCCGAGTGTGCGGCGCCGTTCCTGCAGGTGGGAGGCGTGCTGGTGGTGTCCGATCCACCTGACGGCGGTGCCGACCGCTGGCCGAGCGACGGCCTGGCCGACGTCGGCCTGGTACCGCTGCAAGCCGTGACAGAGCCGGTCCACCTGCAGGTCCTGCAGCAGCAGCGAGCGTGTCCGGAGCGGTACCCGCGTCGCGTGGGCGTGCCGAGCAAGCGGCCCATCTACCGGATCGTGGGGGTCCGCGCCGAGAGTTGATCCTCCACGGGAAGGGCGGTCCGGATCCGACCGGAGGGCGCCGGCCAGCCCGGCGGGCGTGCTCGCCGTGGCCTCGCTCCCGGTGGTGCCATCGCGGCGCGCATAGGCGGGTGGGGTCGTCTGCGGAGTGGCTGATGGGCAGGGAGGTCGGTCCGCAGTTCTGGTCGTCGGTCTGCGCGCAGGCAGGCCGAGTGGACGTCGGACCGTTTCGTGCGCTGGTGGCTCGGGCGGTGGTCGGGCTGGTTGGTGCACTCGTGGGTTGGGCGGTTGACCCCGCCCCGGCGGCTGGGTTGGTACGGCATGCGGTTGCCTGCCGGCCGGCGGATGTGCCTGGATGACCGCGGGTGGGCCGGGACGGTCGGGCACCTGGCTGACTGCCGGACGGCCGGCCAGGCGCGGTGTGCGGGCCAACGCGTTTCACGTGGAACGTCGCGGGTTACGTCCAGGCCGCGTGCAGGGCCGCAGCCGACCGCTGCTCGCCAGCATCGCGGACGAACGGCACGCGCTCCGCGCACCGGGGCAGCCGGAGGAGCTGCAGCAGATGGCGGTCCGTCAGGAAGGCCGCCGAACACCGGCATCGGAGTGCCACGTCGACGGACACCTGCCTCCGTGCGGGTGCCCAGCTGCGGGGGGCGCGACGAAGGCATCGGACGGCGGCCATGCAGCAGGCACCATGGAGGGGCGCGTGCCGGTGGCGGCGATCGAACCTCGCGTGCTCGCAGGTGCCCGTCGCCGTGTGGCCGGCGCGACGGGGTTCGTCGGGGTGTGGCTGGCGCGACGAGTCCGTCGCCGTGTCGGTCCGGCTGGTGCTCCTCGTGGTGCGCGCCCCGACCCCGGGACACCCCGCGCGCGCCCACCCGAGCAGCATCATCCCCAGTGCTTCGAGGACCACGGCCGGGAAGGAGTGACGGATCGACGCCGAGAGCGCGGTGCTGCTGGGAGCAGCCACACCAGCATCGTGGTGGGAGCGGCATCCGGCCGGACCGACCGGCACGGGCGGGTTCGCGAGCCGGCCTTCGCACCGCCGGCCTTCGCACCGCCGGCCTTCGCACCGCTGGCCTTCGCACCGCCGGCCTTCGCACCGCCGGCCAGCGCGCACCTCGCCAGTGCGCCCTCGGTGCGCCGCAAGAGGCGAATTGGGGCGAGGAGGAGGTGGCTGCGGTGCCGAGACCACGGATATCGCGAGAAAGGGCGTGAGCCGAAGGCGAGTCGTCCCTTCCGCCTGGGAAGCCCAACCCGCGGAGCAACACCCTTCCAGCACCCGACCCGGAGGCGGCTGCACCGGGCAGCTGCTCGTCGGCGTCTCCGGGCTCGCGGCTTCCACCCGTTGTCCTCCGTGGAGCCGGGTGGGCCTCCCCGGCTCCCCTGCCCTCGGCTCAGCGGGCGTGGCGGAGCACCTCGAGCTGGTTGGGGTGCTCTGGAACGCGCCGGCAGTGAGCGCACCACGGCGGGCCGCGCACCCACGATGGGACAGCTCCCCCGTGCCGTGATCTCTCCCGGGGATCCCGCGCTGCGTGCCCGTGGTGGCCGCACCTTGGTGGTCTGGTGCGAGCCGGTGGTGTGCGCCCGTGGTGTGGGTTGGTCGAGTGCACCCGTGGTATCAGGTGCTGTCGGGCGGTGGCGTCCAGCGACGGGGTTCCGTGGCGGGGTAGGTAGGCCATCCGGCCTGCCTGGTGAGGTGGAGCGCTGGGTTCAGACAAGTGGTGTGGCGCGGCTGGTGGTGTGGCGCGGCTGGTGGTGTGGCGCGGCTGGTGGTGTGTGGCCCAGGGTCGGGGTGCCGTCGCGCCAGCAGGACGGCACGGGGCCGAGGCGCGAAAGGCCGCGCAGGCGGCGGACGTCCGGCGAGAGAACCCAGCCCCTCCGTAGGTGTTCCACGTGGAACAGCGAACGGCACGGCCCGGAGCCGCCCAACGGGTTGTCCGGCGCCGACGACGCGCTGCGGCTGCACGTCCTGCCGCGTGGACGAGCATCGTGCAGCCATCGGGACCTCGTGAGCCGATGCTGCGGGTGCGGTAGGGTTCGTCCGGCTTGATCGACGTCGTACGCGAACGGGCAACTGTCGACGGACCGCCCGCTCCGGTACGGAAGGTGGCAGCCCAGCCATGGACCATCGGGCTGCATCGCGATGAAGGAGCTGTCGTGGCGAAACGTAGGCGAGGCCGGGTCCCCGTCCAGGTCCGTCCATCGAGGGAGCCCGGTGCCCTCGTTGACGGACCGCCCGGAATGTCGGGCGTGCCGGCCAGCGTCGAACAGGCCGGCGGCGACACCTCCGTCGCCGTGATGGTCCGGAGGGACGATGCCGGGGAACCGGGCACCGGTCGACCGGCGTCGGCGAGGTCGACCGGCGCGCAGCCGGGTACCGGCCAGGCGATCGCCGGGGAGCCGGAGGCTCCTGCTGGGGAGGCGCTCGTGGGTGCCGGCGGCGGGACCGCTGCGTCGGGCGGCGCTGGCTTGGCGGTACCCGGATCCGTAGCGGCCGGGTCGGTTGCAGCCGGTTCTGTTGCGGATCGGCCGCCGGGAGCGGCCGAGGCCAGCGCGGGCTCGCCGCCGGCAGCCGGTACCGGCACGGCCGTTCCGCACGCTCGTGGAGCGGTCGGCGACCGTGGTGGGTCGCGTGTGACGGGCTCCGAGCAGCCAGCCGACGGGCGAGCGGGTGATGCCACCGACCTGGAAGCCACCGTCGACCAGGGTCCGTACGTTCCCCGACCGACGCCACGGATCATCGCCATCGCCAACCAGAAGGGCGGTGTCGGCAAGACGACCACGGCCGTCAACCTCGGAGCAGGCCTCGCCGAGCTCGGCTTCCGCGTGCTCGTCGTCGACCTGGACCCGCAGGGGAACGCCACGACGGGACTCGGCATCGACGGCCGGACGTTCGAGCTGTCCATGTACGACGTGATCATGCGCGACGCCGCCCTGGAGGACTGCATCGAGCCCACGAGCCTGAAGAACCTGTTCGTCGCCCCCGCGACGATCGATCTGGCGGGCGCCGAGATCGAGCTGGTGCCGACCTTCAGTCGGGAGCTCAGGCTTCGCAAGGCCCTTGAGCCGGTGATCGAGGACTTCGACTACGTCATGATCGACTGCCCGCCGTCGCTGGGGCTGATCACGGTGAACGGCCTGGCGGCTGCCGGTGAGGTGCTCGTACCCATCCAGTGCGAGTACTACGCGCTCGAGGGCCTCGGGCAGCTGCTCCGGAACGTGCACCTGGTCCAGTCGAACCTGAACGAGCGCCTCGAGGTGAGCACGATCGTGCTGACCATGTACGACGCCCGCACCAAGCTGGCGGAGCAGGTGGCCGAGGAGGTTCGCCGGCACTTCGGGAACAAGGTGTGCCGGAACATCATCCCGAGGACGGTGCGGATCTCCGAGGCACCGTCGTTCGGGCAGCCGATCACCGTGTTCGATCCGAGCTCGCGCGGGGCGATCGCCTACCGCGAGCTGGCCAGGGAGGTCAGTGGTGGCACGCCGTAGTGGGCTGGGCAAGGGGCTGAGCGCGCTCATCCCGACCGACGTCTCGGGGGACCGGCGGTCGGGCCTGCGTGAGGTGCCCATCGCCAACGTCCGACCGAACCCGTACCAGCCGCGCCAGCACTTCGACGAGGAGGCGATGGCCTCGCTCGCGGCGTCGATCCGCGAGCTCGGCGTGCTCCAGCCGGTCCTGGTGCGCGAGATCGGTGCCGAGCAGTTCGAGCTGATCGCAGGTGAGCGCCGCTGGCGGGCGGCGCGTCGAGCGGGGCACCAGACCATCCCGGTGCTGGTGCAGACCGCCGACGACCTGCGGAGCCTGGAGCACGCCCTGGTCGAGAACCTGCACCGCGAGGATCTCAACCCGATCGAGGAGGCAGCCGCCTACCAGCAGCTGATCGACGAGTTCGGCTACACCCACGAGCAGGTGGCGACGCGCGTGGGCAAGAGCCGCGTGGCGATCACCAACACCCTGCGCCTGCTGCAGCTGCCGCCGGGGGTGCAACGCGCCCTGGCCGAGGGAGACATCACTGCCGGCCACGCCCGGGCGCTCCTCGGCACGCCGGACCGGGCATGGCAGGAGTCGGTGATCAAGCAGATCGTGGCCGAGGGACTGACGGTGCGGGCCGTGGAGGCACTCGTTCGGCAGCGGGTGTCACCGGACGACGACGCGGCAGTGGGTGGTGCCGACGGAGGTGTCCTGCCGGCCGGCGCCGGCGCCGGCGCCGGTGCCGGGAGCCCGGCCGGTGCCGCGCCGGGCGACGCCCGCGCTGCGGGCAGCTCGGCCGAGGTCCTGCGCCGCCGGCTGCCGCCACCCGGCATGGTCGAGCTGGAGGAGCTTCTCGCCAGCTACCTCAACACGCGGGTGAAGGTGGAGATGGGCGGCAGCCGAGGTCGGGTGACGATCGACTTCGCCACCCTCGAAGACCTGGAGCGGATCTACAAGCTGATGGTGGGAGGTGCCTGAGTCGCTCGACCTGAAGCGGAGCTTGTCGCCAGTCGAGCTGCAGCTGACGGTGCGACCGGTGGGTGGGGACGGCTCACCCGAGCCACAATTCGTGGTGAATTTCCGCGAAAGAGGGACGAACACCGACCTAAATACCACGAACAGTGGTTAGCTCACGCTAAAGCGTAGGTGTATCTGATCCACAAGCTGTGCACGAGTCTGTGGACAACACTGCACGGCAGCACGAGGTCGAGCCGTCGAGCCAGCCAGGCGACGAGCCAGCCGGTCGAGCTGCATGGCTGAATCTGCCACCTGATCGTGCAGCAGACCCGGAAGGCGTGCGGACGGGAGGCAGGCGGGCAGCCGGTCAGCGAACCAGCCTGCCCGCCAGGCGGTCAGACCGGCGTGGCTGCCCACGCGATCAGGGCATCCGCCAGGGCGTCGGCCAGCTCGCTGACCCGACGCACGACGACGGCGGCCGGGCCGACCTCGCAGAGCACGGCGGGCATGCGGGTCTCGCGCAGGGCGGGCAGCGACATGCCCTGGGCGCCGTCGGCGGGGACGGCGAGGGCGGCGGCCGCCAGGCCCTGGGCGAGCTCGGCGAGGCGGCGCCCGCCGAGCGACTCGTAGCTGAAGCCCGAGTAGTAGAGGCAGGCGCAGCGCGTCCGCACCGGGTCCAGGTGGACGCCCAGGAAGACCTCGACGTCGGCCGCGTTGGCCATCTGCGCCTGGGACGAGCCCGAGGGGTGGAGGATGGGCACCACGTGCGCGCCGGCAGCCGTGAGCCGCCGGCGCAGCGCCGTCACCAGCACGTCGAGCCCGCCGCTCTCGGCCACGGCGATCCGGCGGTCGAGGAGGGTGCGCGGCGCGTGCAGCAGGCGCTCGCGGTCCCGGACCGCGGACACGAGCGACGCGTCGGCGTGGCGGGGCATGACCCGGCCGAGCTCGCGGACCGTCGTGGCGCCGACGATGGCGTCCGCGGGGAGCCCGACGTTGCCCTGGAATTCGCGCACCGCCTGGGCGGTCGCCGGTCCGAAGATGCCGTCGACACGGCCGGTGTCGAAGCCGAGCGCCGACAACCGGCGCTGGAGCTCGGCGACGTCGTCGCCACGGAGCATGGGCCTGCGGTCGTAGAGGAGCCGCGACCCGAGCTCGTAGCCGGCCTCGACGAGCGCGGCCCAGGTCTGGGGCCCGCAGATGCCGTCGACGCGCAGGCCTCGCCGATGCTGGAACGCCTCGACGGCGGCCCGGGTGCCGGTGTCGAACGTGCCGTCGCCGTCGGGCGCGGAAGGAAGGCCGACCCTCGCGAGCCGCCGCTGCAGGTCGGCCACGGCGCTCCCCCGGTCGCCGGGCCGGAGAGGGAGCGCCGCGGCCGCCGGCGAGGCGGGCGTCACGGCGCGCGGCGACGGGACCCCGTCGCCCGGCAGGTGGTCCGGCGACGCGGTCCCGTCCGACCCGGCGCGCGGCATCGGACCGTCCGGCTCGGCGCCGGCGAGGGTCGCGCCTACAGGTACGAGCCGATCTCCTGCAGCAGCTGCGCCTTGCCGCGGGCGCCGACGATCCGCCTCTGCGGCTCGCCGTCCTTGAACAGCAGCAGCGTCGGGATGCTCATGACGTCGAACCGGCGGGTCACGTCGAGGTTCTCGTCGATGTTGAGCTTGACGACCTGGAGCTTGCCGGCGTGCTCAGCGGCGATCTCCTCGAGCACGGGGGCGATCATCTTGCACGGCCCGCACCACTCGGCCCAGAAGTCCACCAGGACCGGTACGTCCGCGTTCATGATGTGCTCGTCGAAGGTGGCATCGGTGAGGGTCGTCATCGTCGCGCTCATGTAGGGCTCCTCCTCGCCCGGTCCGTCACCGCGACGTCCGGGTGGCTGCGGTCGTCAACACGCCGGCGCCGGGCCGCATTCCGCACGGACCGGCAGCCGGCCGGGCGTCACCGGCCATGCGCTTCGAGCCAGCGCTCGGCGTCGATGGCGGCCATGCAGCCGGAGCCCGCCGCCGTGACCGCCTGCTGGTAGACGCTGTCCTGCACGTCGCCGCAGGCGAACACGCCGTCGACGCTCGACCGGCTGCCCCCGAACGTGCGGATGTAGCCGGACTCGTCCATGTCGAGCTGGCCGGCGAACACGTCCGTGTTGGGCTGGTGGCCGATCGCCACGAACAGGCCCGAGACCGCCAGCGTCTCCTCCGCGCCGGTGCCCACGTCGCGCAGGGCGATGCCGGTCACCGACGTGTCGCCCTCGACCGCCGTCACCACGGAGTCCCAGCGGAAGACGATGCGCTCGTTGGCGAAGGCGCGGTCCTGCATGATCTTGGAGGCACGCAGCTCCTTGCGCCGGTGCACGATCGTCACCTTGCTGGCGAACCGGGTCAGGAACAGGGCTTCCTCGAGCGCGGAGTCGCCGCCGCCGACCACGGCGATCTCCTGGCCGCGGAAGAAGAAGCCGTCGCAGGTGGCGCAGGTCGACACGCCGTGGCCGAGGAGCCGGTCCTCGCCCGGCACGCCCAGCATCAACGACCGTGCGCCGGTGGCCACGATCACGGTCCGGGCCGTCACCGCCGGCTCGCCGGTGCCGCCGGGGGCGGTCCAGACGGCGAACGGCTGTGAGGACAGGTCGACCCGGGTCGCCTTGACCGTCTGCAGCTCGGCGCCGAACCGGGCTGCCTGGTCGCGGAACCGCTGCATGAGCTCCGGTCCCTGGATGCCGTCGACGAAGCCCGGGAAGTTCTCGACCTCGGTCGTGAGCATCAGCTGGCCACCCGGCTGGTCGCTGGTGGACGACGGCTCGCCCTCGAGCACGAGGGGGCTCAGGTTGGCGCGAGCAGCGTAGATGGCGGCGGTCAGGCCGGCCGGCCCCGAGCCGACGATCACGACATCACGGACTTGGGTCATCGTTCCTCCTGTGCGGGCCGCCGCTTGTGCCAGGCGAACGCACCCGCCGCGCACAGGAGCGAGCCGATCAGCGCGTACGAGGCCCAGATGCGGCCGGGGAACACGTAGACGTCGAGGAGCCGCAGGAGCGCGATGGCCAGGAGGACGCCGACGACGAGCGCCATGGTGCCGGCCACGATGCCGTAGACGACGCCCCTGGCGGCGAGCAGGACGGGCCGGACGGCCTTGTCGTGGACGGCGTCGACGACGGCCTCGACGGCGTCCGCCACGCGGGTCGCGATGTCGTCGCCGGCCGCCTGCGCACGGGCCGGCTCGGCGCTGCCCAGCTCCATGTGGCGAGGTTACCCGTTCTGCCCGGCGCCGGGTCCGGAGCCCGCTGCCCACACCAGGCACAGGCCGATGGTGCCCGGGCCCGCGTGGCTCCCCACCACCGGCCCGAGGTCGGTCACGACCAGGTCGTGGGTGCTCTCGACGCCGTCGAGCATGCCGAGCAGGACGTCGATGTCAGCCGCGGCGCCGTTCACGACGGCGATGCGCTCGAGGGCACCGCCCTGGCGCGCCTTGGACGCGAGGTACTCGAGCGAGCGGGTGCGGGTGCGCTGCTTGGACTCGACCTCGACGACGCCGCCGCGCACCTCGATCACGGGCTTGATGGACAGCATCGACCCGATGAGGCGCGCCGCCCCGCCGATGCGGCCCCCGCGCCGGAGGAAGTCGAGCGTGTCGATGACGCCGAACACGGTGGCCCGGGCCTTCATCGACTCGATCTCGGCAACCAGCTCCGCCAGTGGCATGCCGCCCGCAGCGAGCTCGGCGGCCGCCAGCACCAGCAGGCCGGTCCCCATGGTCAGGGTCCGCGAGTCGACGACGGCGACCGGGATCCGCCCGGCCACCTCGTCGGCGGCGGCCCGTGCCGACTGGTACGTGGCGGACACGCCCGACGACAGGTCGATGCACAGCACCCCGTCGGCCCCCTCGTCGGCGGCGGCCAGGAAGGCCTGCTGGAACGCACCGGGCGAGGGCGCCGCCGTCTCCGGCATGTGCGGCCCGGTCACGACGCGGTCCCAGAACTCCTTTGCGGACAGCTCCACCCGGTCGACCAGCTCGTCGTCCCCGAAGCGGATGGTGAGCGGGACCACCCGGACGCCGTGCGACTCGGCCAGCTCGGGCGTCAGGTCGCACGCGCTGTCGGTGACCACGTGGATGCCGGCCATGGCGTCCTCTCTGCTCGTTCGGGCACGACCCGGCACGCGGGTGGCACCGTCGACCCCAGCCTACGGGCCGAGTCTGCCACGTGCCGGTGCAGGTGGACGCGTCCCGGCGTCGTCGGAGTCCCCTGGCCCGCGCGGTCCCTCCGTGGCGGCGGCGGCCCACCTCGTGGCCGGGACGGGCCCGGGCGCGGGACGGAAGGGTCCCGGTGCCAGGGGGGGACGGCCCGGACGGCGGTCGCGGGGCGGTCGCGAGGACGGTCCGGAGGGCGGTCGCGGGGGGCGGTCGCGACGGCCGGCTGGCAGCGGGGCGGTCCCGTCACGGGCCGGGCGGTGGCGCTCCCGGCCGCTTTGGCGACGGCTCCGGTGAGGGGACCGGCGACGGATCGGGCGAGGAGCCGGGCGAGGGATCCGGGGCCCCGCCCGGTGGGCTGCCGGTGCGGTCGCGCTGCACGGGGCCCAGGCCCGCCGGTCGGCGCGGCGGCCGGCCGGCAGGCGGCAGGCGGGCCGGCTGGGACGGTCCCGGCCGCGGCGGACGCGCCCACCACGACGACCCGCCGCCGTCGGGGCGCTCCTCGCCGGCACGACCGGCGCCCGGGGACG
>JAJZYI010000116.1 GCA_021798135.1 Actinomycetes bacterium
CCGGCGGGCACGACCGCCCGGGGGGTGGTCGCGTGAGGCCGGACGAGGCGTTCGCCGCCTGCGAGGCCATCACCAGGGCCCAGGCGAAGAACTTCGCCTACGGCATCCGGCTGCTGCGGCCGCCGGAGCGGTGCGCCCTGTCGGCGGTGTACGCCATGGCCCGGCGCATCGACGACATCGGCGACGGCGACGAGCCGGCACCCGCACGCCTGGCCGGCCTGGCGGAGGTCCGCAAGCAGCTCGACGTGCTGGCCTCCGCACGCAGCGGCGCCACGGACGCGGTCGACCCGGAGGACCCGGTGCTCGTCGCCCTGGCCACCGTCGCGAGCGAGCGCCCGCTGCCCGTCGACGCCTTCGTGGAGCTGGTCGAGGGCTGCGAGATGGACGTCACCGGGACCACCTACGGGTCGCTCGACGAGCTCGTCGTCTACTGCCGGCGCGTCGCCGGCACGATCGGTCGCCTGTCGCTCGGCGTGTTCGGCAGCCGGGAGCCCGAGCGCGCCACCGGGCTCGCCGACGACCTCGGGGTGGCCCTGCAGCTCACCAACATCCTTCGTGACGTGCTCGAGGACCGGTCGATGGGCCGCGTCTACCTCCCTTCGGACCTCGCCGTCGCCGCCGGGGCCGGCGCGGACCTGACCGGCTCGCCCGACGCCATCGCCGCCGTGGTGGCCGAGGTCGGGGCCCAGGCGGTGGACTGGTACGACCGCGGCCTCCGGCTGCTCCCGCTGCTCGACCGCCGCAGCCGGGCGTGCGTCGCGGCGATGGCCGGGATCTACCGGCGGCTGCTCGACCGCATCCTGGCCGACCCGCTGGCCGTCACCCGCGGCCGGCTGTCGCTCCCCGCCGCGGAGAAGGCCTTCGTCGCCGCCCGGAGCCTGGTCGGAGCGACGCCGTGAGCGGCACCGGCGCGGTCGACATGGTGGTGGTCGGCGGCGGCCTCGCCGGCATCGCCGCCGCGCTCGAGGCCGCCGACGCCGGCGCCACGGTGGCGCTGGTGGAGCGCCGCCAGCGCCTGGGCGGGCTGACCTGGTCCTTCCGGCGCCACGGCCTGTGGTTCGACAACGGGCAGCACGTGTTCCTCCGGTGCTGCGACGAGTACCTGAGCTTCCTGGAGCGCATCGGCGCGGCCGGGGACGTCGTGCTCCAGGACCGCCTCGACGTGCCCGTCCTGTCGCCCGACGGCCGCCGGGCGACCATCGGGCGCGCCGACCTGCCCGCTCCGCTGCACCTGGGCGGGTCCGTGGCCCGCTACCGGCACCTGTCGGTCGCCGACCGGCTGCGCCTGGGGCCGGCCGTTGCCGCCCTGAGCCGCCTCGACCTCGACGACCCCTCCCTCGACGGCGTCACCTTCGGCGCCTGGCTGGAGCGCCATCACCAGCGCCCCCGGGCGATCGCCGCGCTGTGGGACCTGATCACCCTGCCGACCGTCAACGTGCCCGCGCAGCAGGCGTCGCTGGCCATGGCCGCCAAGGTCTTCCGGACCGGCCTGCTCGACTCCCGCGACGGCGGGGACATCGGCTGGTCCGCCGTGCCGCTCGGCGAGCTGCACGGGACGCGGGCAGCCGCGGCGCTCGCCGCTGCCGGCGTCGACGTCGCCACCGGTTCGCGCGCCGAGCAGATCCGCCCGGGCGCGGACGGCGGGTGGCAGGTGGTGGCCGACGGTGGCGCGCGGCGGTGGCAGGCGGCGGCGGCCGTGGTGGCGGCGCCGCCCGGGGTCGCCTCGGCCCTGCTGCCCGAGGGCACGCTGCCGGGCGTCGACGGGCTGGGCACGTCGGCCGTCGTCGACGTGCAGCTGGTGCTCGACCGCACCGTCACCGACCTGCCGTTCTTCGCCGCCGTGGACTCGCCCGTGCAGTTCGTGTTCGACCGCACCGCCGTGGTCGGGGCGACCCGCGGCCAGTGCCTCGCCCTGTCGCTGTCGGGCGCCGACCGGTACCTGGCCACCCGGCCGGAGGTGCTGGTCGGGCAGTTCACCGAGGCGCTCGCCCGCCTGCTTCCCGGCGTCCGGCGCGCCGGGGTCGTCGACGCCGTGGTGACGAAGGAGCACGCGGCGACGTTCCGCGCCGTCCCGGGCACCGCCGCGCTGCGCCCCGCGCCCGGTCCGGTCGCGCCCGGCCTCGCCGTGGCCGGTGCGTGGTGCGCCACCGGCTGGCCGGCCACCATGGAAGGAGCGGTGCGCTCCGGGCGGGCTGCCGTCCGGGCACTGCTCGGCCGGCCCGCGGCGTCGCGCCCGTCACCGCTGCCCCCGCCCGTGACGGTGGTCGGCGAGGGCCGCACCGCCGGCTCGGTCGGCGAGGGCCGCACCGCCGGCTCGGTCGGCGAGGGCCGCACCGCCGGCTCGGTCGGCGACCTCGTCGGAGAGGCGCTCGGGGTCCTCGACCCGGCCCGGTCAGCGGCATCGGCGGCGGCCCTCGTGGAGGTCGTCGGCCGCCCGCGCCGGCCCACCGCCGGCGCCGGGGCAGCCCCGCCAGGCACCACCTCCGGCGTCGCCCCGCCCGCTCCTCTAGCCGTGCCGCCGGGTGCGCAGCACGGCCCGCAGCTCGACGACGGCCCCGGCGACCGGCGCCCCGTCCCGTCCACACAGGAGGTCCCGTGACCCAGGTCCAGCTCGCTCGTGAGCCAGTCCCGGCAAAGCCAGGAGAGGTCGTCGCCGGCTCGGCGCCGGCCGCGGGTCGTCGCGGCCTCCCCGCGGTGCTGGGCCGGTACGGCGCGGTCGTGGGGCCCGCGGTCGACGAGGCCGTCGGCGCACTGCACCCGGCCCTGCGCCCCGCGCTCGTGCACCACTTCGGCAGCCAGGGCAAGCAGGTGCGCGGCGCCCTGGTGCTGCTGTCGGCCGCGGCCGTGGGGGCGAAGGAGGAGGTGGCGATCCCCGGCGCCGTGGCCATCGAGCTCGTGCACAACTTCTCGCTCGTCCACGACGACGTGATCGACGGCGACGAGGAGCGCCGGCACCAGCCGACGGTGTGGGCCCGCTTCGGCCTGGGGCAGGCCATCATCGGCGGCGACGCGCTGGTCCTCGCCGCCATCGAGCACCTGCTCGCCGAGCCGACGCCGGCACGCGTCCGAGCCGCGTCGGTGCTCGCCCAGGCGACCCAGGCGATGATCGGGGGCCAGGCGGAGGACATGGCGTTCGAGGGGCGCGCCGCCGTCACCGTCGAGGAGTGCCTGGCCATGGAGGCCGGCAAGACCGGCGCCCTGCTCGCGTGCGCGGCCTCGCTGGGCGCCATCCTCGCGGAGGCGCCCGGCCCCGTCGTGACGGCGCTGGCCGAGTACGGAGCCCACATCGGCATCGCCTTCCAGGCGGTCGACGACGTGCTGGGCATCTGGGGCGACCCGTCGGTGACCGGCAAGCCGGTCGGCAGCGACCTCCTGCAGCGCAAGCGGACGCTGCCCGTGGCCATCGCCCTCGCCGCCGGGGACGGGCGCGCCGACGAGCTGGCCGAGCTGCTCGACGGCCCGCTCGACGGCGCCGACCTGGCCCGTGCCACGGAGCTGCTGGCGAGCGGCCGCAGGCAGGCGCTCACCATCGCCGAGGCGCACACCGAGAACGCCCTGGCGGCGCTGGCGTCGGTCGACCTGGCGCCGGGCCCCGCCACCGACCTGGAGGAGCTCGCCCGCTTCGTGTCGGAGCGCGACCGTTGACGGCGACGTCCCCGACGCCGGTGCCGGGACCGGCCGGCGTGGCGCCGGCCGGCATCGCCGCGACGCGCCCGGTGAGCGTGGCGGCCGCGGCCCGCACCGTCGAGGAGGTCCTGGCGCGCGGCCGCGACGCGCTCCTGCGCCTGCAGGACCCTGCGGGGTGGTGGAAGGGCGAGCTCGAGACGAACGTCACCATGGACGCCGAGGACCTGCTGCTGCGGCAGTTCCTCGGTATCCGCACCGACCGCCAGACCGCCGCCACGGCGACCTGGGTGCGGGCCAACCAGCGCGAGGACGGCACGTGGGCCACGTTCCACGGCGGGCCCGCCGATCTCTCCGCGACGGCCGAGGCCTACGTGGCCCTGCGCCTCGCCGGCGACCCCGTCGACGCCGCCCACATGCGCAGCGCCGCCGAGTTCGTGCGCGACGCCGGCGGCCTGGAGCGGTGCCGGGTGTTCACCCGCATCTGGCTGGCCCTGTTCGGCCTGTGGCGATGGGACGACCTGCCGGTGCTGCCGCCTGAGCTGGTCCTGCTGCCTCCGTGGATGCCGCTCAACATCTACGACTTCGGGTCGTGGGCCCGGGGCACGGTGGTCCCGCTCACCGTGGTGGGGCACCACCGGCCGGTGCGCCCCATCCCGGTGACGGTCGACGAGCTGCGCACGGGCGCCTCCATCCCGGTGACGCGGAACGTGACCAGCTGGGCCGGGCGGTTCCAGCTGCTCGACGACCTGCTGCACCGCTACGAGCGCCGGCCGCTGCGCGCCCTGCGGCGCCTGGCGCTCGCCCGGGCCGAGCAGTGGATCGTCGCCCGCCAGGAGGCCGACGGGTGCTGGGGCGGGATCCAGCCGCCGTGGGTGTACTCGCTCATGGCGCTGCACCTGCAGGGCTACCCGCTCGACCACCCGGTGATGGCGGCGGGCCTGGCCGGCCTGGACGGCTTCACCATCGAGGACGACCGGGGGCGGCGCCTGGAGGCCTGCCAGTCGCCCGTGTGGGACACCTGCCTGGCGGTCCAGGCGCTCGCCGATGCCGGCGTCGCGCCCGACGACCCGGCCATCGTGAGCGCCGGGCGCTGGCTGGTCGACCAGGAGGTCCGGGTCGCGGGCGACTGGTCGGTCCGCCGGCCGAAGCTCGCCCCCGGGGGGTGGGCGTTCGAGTTCGCCAACGTGCACTACCCCGACGTCGACGACACCGCCGAGGTCGTGCTCGCGCTGCGACGCGCCGCCGTCGACGACCGCGGCAGCGTGGCCCGGGCGCTCGACTGGGTGGAGGGCATGCAGTGCCGTGACGGCGGCTGGGGCGCCTTCGACGTCGACAACACCCGCGCCCTGTGCCGGGAGCTCCCCTTCTGCGACTTCGGCGAGCTCATCGACCCGCCCAGCGCCGACGTGACCGCGCACGCGGTGGAGGTGCTGGCGGCCTGCGGCCGTGCCGGCGCGCCGGTCGAGCGCGGGGTCGCCTGGCTGCTCGACGCGCAGGAGGACGACGGCTCCTGGTTCGGTCGCTGGGGCGCCAACCACGTGTACGGCACCGGGGCCGTGGTGCCCGCCCTGGTTGCCGCCGGGCTGCCGCCGAAGCACCCGGCGCTGGTCCGGGCGGTCACCTGGCTCCGCCGCTGCCAGAACCCCGACGGGGGCTGGGGCGAGGACCTGCGGTCCTACGACGACCCTGCCTGGCGCGGTAGGGGCCCGTCGACGGCGTCGCAGACGGCCTGGGCGCTGCTGGCCCTGCTGGCGTGCGGGGAGCGCGACGGCGCCGCCGAGCGCGCCGTCCGCTGGCTCTGCGACACGCAGCAGGCGGACGGCACGTGGGACGAGCCGTACTTCACCGGCACCGGCTTCCCCGGCGACTTCTACATCAACTACCACCTGTACCGGCAGGTCTTCCCCGTGATGGCACTGGGCCGCTTCGTGCGGGGCGACCAGCGCGCCGGGTCCCCGACGTGAGCGCGCCGGCGACCGCCGTCGCGGCGCCGAGGCCGGCGGCGCGCGCCGGCGACGTGCTCGTCGCCGTGCCGGACCGCGACGGCGGTGGCCGCGTGCTGGCCACACCTGTCCGGGCCGCCGGCCCGGGCGCGGGTGCCGGCGATCCCGTGGTCGTGGTCGTCTCGCTGGACGGCGCGGCGCTGGCGCTTGCCGGTGTCCCGGCGCGTCCCGGAGACCTGGTCCAGGCGCTGGCGCCGCCTGCAGGCGGACCGGGCCGGGGCGGCGCGGGGCCCGCCGCCGTGACGTCCGCCGGTGCGGGGAGCCCCGGGGTCCTCGACGGCGCCGGGCTGGCCGGCGTGCGCGACGGCACGGGGGTGGTGGTGGCCGAGCTCCGCCGGCTCGGCGCCGTCGTCCACGAGGTGGCAGGGCCGGCCGGGTCACCGGCGCCGGCGGCCGGGCCGGTGCTGCTCCGGGCCGGGCCCCGTCCTGCCGTGGTGCTCGGCGTCGTCGACCCGCCGTCGCTCGCCACCTGGTACGACCTGCCCGGCGCGCTCCGGGCGGTGCTCGACCGGTGGGCGCGGGCGCTCGGGACGCGGGAGGTGCTGCTGGCCGCACCGCGGTCGTTCTGCGCCGGGGTGGAGCGGGCCGTCGAGATCGTGGAGCGGGCCCTGGCCCGCACGGGCGGGCCCGTCTACGTCCGCCGCCAGATCGTGCACAACGCCCACGTCGTCGCCGGTCTCCGTGCGCGCGGCGCGGTGTTCGTGGAGGAGCTCCACGAGGTGCCCGAGGGCGCCACCGTCGTGCTGGCCGCGCACGGCGTGGCCCCGGTCGTCCGCCGGCAGGCGGAGGAGCGGGGGCTGGCCGTCATCGACGCGACGTGCCCGCTCGTGGCGAAGGTGCACCGCGAGGTCCGGCGGTTCGCCGCCGAGGGGAGGCGGATCGTCCTCGTCGGCCATGCCGAGCACGAGGAGGTCGAGGGCACCGTCGGCGAGGCCCCGGGTCGCGTCGACGTGGTCGCCGACGCCGGCGACGTCGAGGCGCTGCAGGTGCCTCCGGACCAGCCGCTCGCCTACCTGACCCAGACGACGCTGGCGGTCGACGAGACCGCCGCCGTCGTCGACGCCCTGCGGCGCCGGTTCCCCGGCGTCGCGGGGCCACCCGCCGACGACATCTGCTACGCCACGCAGAACCGGCAGGATGCCGTGCGCGCGGTCGCCGCCCGGTGCGACCTGGTGCTCGTCGTCGGCTCCGCCAACTCGTCCAACACCCAGCGCCTGGTGGAGGTGGCCCGACGCGCGGGCTGCCGGGCCGAGCTGGTGGAGGACGAGTCCGAGCTCCGGCTCCGGTGGCTCCACGGCGTGTCCGCCGTCGGGGTCACCGCCGGTGCGTCGGCCCCCGAGGCGCTGGTGCGCCGGGTGGTCGACGTCCTGTCGAGCCTCGGCGACGTGACGGTGTCCGAGCACCGTGCCGCCGAGGAACACGTCCGTTTCGCTCTCCCCACACAGGTGCGCTGATGCCCGTCCCCATCCGTCAGAACGTCCGAATCGGCACCCATCTGCTGAAGCAGAGGCTGAAGGGTCGCCGGTACTACCCCTTCATCGTCGAGATCGAGCCGCTGTTCACCTGCAACCTGTCGTGCCCGGGCTGCGGCAAGATCCAGCACCCCACGGAGATCCTGCGCAAGCGCCTGAGCGTGCAGGACGTCGTCGGCGCCGTCGAGGAGAGCGGCACGCCCATGGTGTCGATCGCCGGCGGCGAGCCGCTCCTGCACCCCGACATCGCCGAGATCGTCGAGGCGCTGGTGAAGCGCAAGGTCTACGTCTACCTGTGCACGAACGCGGTGCTGCTCGAGCGGCGCCTCCAGAAGTTCACACCCTCGCAGTTCTTCTCGTTCGTGGTGCACGTCGACGGCCTCGGCGAGCGCCACGACCAGGCGGTGGACCGCGAAGGCGTGTTCGACACGGCGGTGGCGGCCATCCGTGCCGCCAAGGCGGCCGGCTTCCGGGTCACCACCAACTCCACGTTCTTCAACACCGACTCGCCGAAGACCGTGCGCGACCTCCTCGACTTCCTGAACGACGACCTCGGCGTCGACGCCATGATGATCTCGCCGGCCTACGCCTACGAGAAGGCACCCGACCAGGAGCACTTCCTGCCCGTCGAGCAGACGCGCGAGATGTTCCGCGAGGCGTTCGCCGGCCGGCGCAAGCGCTGGCGGCTCAACCACTCGCCGCTGTTCCTGGACTTCCTGGAGGGCAAGGCCGACTTCGAGTGCACCCCCTGGGGCATCCCGAGCTACTCGGTGCTCGGCTGGCAGCGGCCCTGCTACCTGATGGGTGACGGGTACGCCAGCAGCTACAAGGAGCTGGTCGAGACCACCGACTGGTCGAAGTACGGCCGCGGCAAGGACCCGCGCTGCGACAACTGCATGGCGCACTGCGGGTACGAGCCCTCTGCGGTGCTCGCCACCATGGGCTCGCTGCGCGAGTCGCTGCGGGCGCTCGTCAACACCCACTGACGGCACCGGTCGGCGACGGCAGCCGGCGATGACCTCGGCGTGGGTGCCCCTCCCGGGTGCGCGGCGCCGTCACCGGCGTCGCAGGCGCTGTGCCCGCAGCGCGGCGCGCGCCGCGTGCGCGCCCGGCGCGCCGTGCACCGCGCCGCCGGGGTGGGCGGACGACGACGCCAGGTAGAGACCGGCGAGCGGCGTGCGTGCCCGGCCCCAGCCGGGCACGGGGCGCAGCAGCAGCTGCTGGTGCAGCTGCGCGGTGCCGCCGTTGAGGGCACCGCCGTCGAGGCTGTCGTCGAGCGCCTGCAGGCCGGCGGGACCCAGCACGCGCCGCCCGATCACGAGGCTCCCGAAGCCCGGGGCGGCGGCCTCGATGCGCGCCTGCACGCGGTCGGCGAAGCCGGCGAGCCAGGGTTCCGGGTCGCCGTCGCCGTCGCCGGCGCGGGCGGGCGTGCCGGGGGCACCCAGCCGGCCGCGCCGCGCGGGGCAGGTGCCGGGCCGGCCGGTGCCGAGGGTGCCGCCCGCGTCGCCCCGCACGCGGCGGGGCACCCTGGTGTAGGCCCACAGGGTCGCGGCACCGGGCGGGCAGCGGCTCGGGTCGGCCAGGTGCTGCTGCCCGGCGACGACGAAGGGGGCCGACGGCAGGTGGCCCGTGGCCAGCTCGGCCGCCCACCGCGTCAGGTCGTCGAGGCCGTCGGCGACGTGGACGACGGCAGCCCGGCGCAGCGTGTCGTCCGCCCACGGCACCGGCCCGCCGAGCGCCCAGTCGACCTTGACGGTGCCGTGGTCCCAGGTGAAGCGGGCCAGGTCGCCGGCGGCGGCACCGAGGTGCTCGGGGCCGACGAGCCCGCCCAGCAGCGCCGGGGCTGCGATGGCCCCGATCACGGCCCGCCGGGCTCGGACCTCGTCCCCTCCGGCGGTGCGCACGGCGACGGCACGTCCGCCGCGCACCACCACGCGGTCCACCCGCTGGCCGCAGCAGACGATGCCGCCCCTGGCGGCCAGGCGGGCCGAGAGCGCTCGCGGGATGCTCCCGGCGCCTCCTTCGGCCACCGGGAACCCCACCCGCTGCGCCAGCGCGCAGAGCAGCCAGCCGAAGGCGCCGCCGCCGGACTGCTCGGGCCCGAGGTCGGCGTGCAGGGCGCAGCCCGCCAGGAGCAGCCCGGCCCCCTCGCCGGCGAACCGTTCCCCGGCCAGCTGCCGGGCTGGCAGCAGCAGGGTCCGGGCCAGGCGGGCGGCGCCCCTCGGGCCGGTGCGCGCCAGCAGCCGCGCGGCCGGGCCGAGTGCCGGCAGCGGGGCGAACAGCAGGCGGAGCAGGGCCGGTTCCACGGCGGCCCACTCGGCCATGAGCTGCCGCCAGGCGTCGCCGTCGCCGACGGCGTCGAGGTCGAGCCGCTCGGCGGTGGCGCCGGCGTCCGCCAGGACGGCCGGCGCGGGCCCGGTGGCAGCGCTCCCGCGGGCGTGCGCCAGGGGCACCGGGGCGTGCCGCCACCGCAGGCCGTGGCTCGCCAGGTCCAGGGCCGCGAAGACCGGCGACACCGCCGCGAGCGGGTAGAACCCGCTGCCGACGTCGTGGCGGAAGCCCGGGGCGATGGGCTCGTCGGTGCGGGTGGCCCCGCCCGCCTCGGGCGCGGCCTCGAGCACGACCACCGACCAGCCGGCGTCGGCCAGCAGGTTCGCCG
>JAJZYI010000117.1 GCA_021798135.1 Actinomycetes bacterium
GGGTGCCAGGGTGCCAGGGTGCCGGGGCGCCGGGGCGCCGGGGACGGGGCTGGGGCCCGGCGCTGCCGCCCGGTGCCGGCGCGCCCAGCGGGCTCCCCGGACCGCCACCGCGGGCTCGGCAAGGGTCAGCCGGCCGGCGCGGCCCCCCCGGACACCCGCATCCACAGCGCGCCACCGGGGTTCTCGAGCATGGCGGGGAGCTCCTCGGCGATGGCCGAGCGGTGGCACGTCGCCAGGTAGTGGTTCCAGAGCACGATCTCGAAGCGGGAGTTGTGCAGCAGGAAGGCGTGCAGCAGGTAGCACTCGTTCCACGCCCGCCCCATCGTCACCCAGTGCCGCAGGTACTCGAACGGCCAGAAGATGTCGTGGACGTGGACGTGGACGCCGTCGGCGAGGACGGGCAGCACCTCGGTGTACAGGAACTGCACGTCGCTGCCGGTCTTGAGCACGTGGGAGCTGTCGATGAACAGGACGTCGTTGGCCTGGAGCGAGGCGAACCGTTCGAGCGGCACCGACTGCACGGGCTGGGCCAGCACCTCGAGCGGGTCCCCCTGGCGCGCCAGGCCGCGCAGGAGGTCCGGGTAGGGCTCCACCGCCGTCACCTGCAGCTTGCCGTCGAGGTACCGCTCGCTGGCGTCGAGCGCCAGGGCGGTGCTGAAGCCGCTGCCGACCTCCAGGTACCGCCTCGGCCGCAGCCGCCGCAGCATCGCCAGGGTCATCGCCGCGTCCCCGACGCCGTAGTTCGGGTTGTCCAGCCGGTAGCGGGTCGGCACCACGGGGTCGTGGAGCGAGCTGGCGCGCGCGAGCACGGCCAGCTCCCGGAACAGGCGAAGCTGCTCCTCGGCCCGCAGCGCCACGCCGGGCAGCGGCCGGTCGCTGGCGAACAGCCAGTCTGCCTGGGCGTCGATCTCGGCCAGGTCGGGCACCGGCGAGTAGAAGTGACCGGGCGCGGCCTCGGTGAGGAACGGCGCCACCGACGGCGGCACCAGCACGGGCACCGGCGGCGGGGCCCCCGGGGCGCCGCCCTGCGGGCGGGCGCCGGCTCCCGCGACCGTGCCGGTGCCGGGCGACCCGGCGGCCGCCGCCGCCAGCTGCTCGCGCAGCCGTTCCACCTGGGCCTGCAGGGCGGCGATCTCGCCGCTGCGGCGCAGCCTGCGGATGGCGTCGTCCAGCCGGGTGACGCGGCCCGCCGCTCGTCGCAGGGGTCGGCGGTACCGGGAGGCGGCCACGCCCCATCGTGCCACGCACGGCCGGTGCGGCTCAGAAGAAGGCGGCAGCCACGTCGTGGAGCAGCTGGGGGTCGACCGTCTTGATGGCGTGGACCGCGTGGGGCAGCGGCACGCTGACGATCCGGTCGTTCTGCAGGGCGACCATGTGGCCGAACTGGCCGTCGTGCACGGCCTCGATCGCCGCGACGCCGAAGCGCGTCGCCAGCACGCGGTCGTAGGCGGTGGGGGTGCCCCCGCGCTGGACGTGGCCGAGGATGGTGACCCGGGTCTCGAAGCCGGTGCGCCGCTCGATCTCCGGGGCCAGCACGTTGGCGATGCCACCGAGGCGCGGGTGGCCGAAGTGGTCGACCTCGTTGGAGGCGACCTCGATGGTGCCCTCGGCGGGGACGGCCCCCTCCGCCACCACCACGATCGACGCGAAGCGGCCCTTGGCGTGGCGGGCACGAAGCCGCTCGCACACCTCGTCGATGTCGAACGGCTCCTCGGGGACGAGGATCTCCGCGGCGCCACCGGCGATGCCGGCGTACGTGGCGATCCACCCGGCGTGCCGGCCCATCACCTCGCACACGATCACCCTGTCGTGGGACTCGGCCGTCGTGTGCAGCCGGTCGATGGCCTCGGTGGCGACCTGCACCGCCGTGTTGAACCCGAAGGTCACCTCGGTCGCCGACAGGTCGTTGTCGATCGTCTTGGGGACGCCGACGACGGCCACGCCCTCCTCGTGGAGGCGCCAGGCCACCCCGAGCGTGTCCTCGCCGCCGATCGCCACCAACGCCTCGATGCCCTCGCGGTGCAGGGTCGCCCGCACCCGCTGCCCCCCGTCCGGCAGCTTGTAGGGGTTGGTCCTCGACGTGCCGAGGATCGTCCCGCCCCGCGGCAGGATGCCGCGGCACGCCTCGACGTCGAGCGGCTGCGTGACGCCGTCGAGCGCCCCCCGCCAGCCGTCCCGGAAGCCGACGAAGTCGTCCCCGTAGAACACCTCGCCCTTGCGGACGACCGCCCGGATCACCGCGTTGAGCCCCGGGCAGTCCCCTCCGCCGGTGAGCAGTCCGACTCGCATGGGGCAGCACCTCCTGCCGTCGTGCCGTCGCTGGGCCGAACCTACTGCGGGCCGGGCCCGCCCTGGCGCCACGCGCGGGGCCCACCATCCGGGCCAGTCGGTCCGGCCCGCCCGGCGAGGTCGGCGCCGCCATCCGGGCCAGTCGGTCCGGCCGGCCGGGCGAGGCCGGCGCCGCTGCCCAGGTCGGACGGTGCGACCGCCGCGCCTACGCCTCGCCGGCCTGCAGCTCCCGCAGCACCGCCGGCAGGCCGTCGAACGGCGCCGACGTGGTGGCACCGTCGGCGAGCCGGCGGACCTGGGCGACGCCCGAGGCCAGCTCGTCCGGCCCGACCAGGACCACCGCGCCGAACCCGGCCCGGTCGGCGAAGCGCATCTGCTTCTGCAGGCGCTGGACACCCGGGTACACCTGGGCGTTGACGCCGGCGGAGCGAGCCGCAGCGGCCAGGGCGAGGTACCGCTCGGGCGGCACGCCGTCGAACACGGCGAACAGGGCGTACGCGGTGGTGCTGCGGGCGGTCGCCAGCCCGAGCGCCTCGACCCCGTCCAGCAGCCGGTCGATGCCGACGGACCCGCCCACGCCCGCCACGGGCTCGTCGCGCGAGAACATGGCCGTGAGCCGGTCGTACCGGCCGCCGGAGCAGACGCTGCCGATGTCCGGGAGGTCGTTGAGCGTGGTCTCGAAGACCATCCCCGTGTAGTAGTCGAGCCCCCGGGCGATCGAGAGGTCGACGACGCAGGCACCCGCGGGCACGCCCGCCGCCTCCACCCAGGCCGACACGTCGAGCAGGCGCTGCGCGCTGTCGTCCAGGGCACTGCCGAGGCCGTGGGCCTGCAGCTCCCGGACGACGTCGCCGGCGGGGCCCTGCACCTCCACCGCGGCGAGCAGCGCCTTGACCTGCTCCGGGGTGGCCCCGAGCTCGGCGAGCTCGGCCTCGACGGCGGCGTGCCCCAGCTTGGCCAGCTTGTCCACCACCCGAAGGACCTGCGCCACCGCGGCCTCCGGGATGCCCGCGTGGCGGACCACGTTGGTGAGCAGCGTCCGGCTGTTGAGGCGGATGGTGAACGGGGGTGCCTGCAGGCGGCGGAGGATCTCGTGCACCACCGTGACGATCCCTGCGTCCGCCATGGCCGAGTCCGCCCCGAGGGTGTCGAAGTCGAACTGCAGGAACTCGCGGGAACGGCCGCGCTGGGTGTTCTCGCCCCGCCACACCGTCCCCCACTGGTACAGGCTCACCGGGAACGGCAGCGTCCCGCGGTGCTGCGACACGAAGCGGGCCAGGGGGACGGTCAGGTCGAAGCGCAGGCCCACGCGCCGGCCGCTCGGGTCGGCGAACCGGTACATCTGGCGGTCGCTCTCGGAGCCGCCCTTGCCCGTCAGGACCTCCTCGAACTCGAGCGCCGGCGTGCGGATCGGGGCGAAGCCGTGGCGGTGCAGCACCTCGCGCGCGCCCTCCACGCAGCGCTCCACCGCCAGCGCCCGGGGCGGCAGCGCGTCCCGGAAGCCCTTGGGCGTCCGGGGCTCGATGATGCCGCCAGTCGGCGTGCTGGCGCCGGGTTCCGGTGTCTCGGCCACGGGCTGCAGCCTACCGGGCGCCTCCCCGGGCCCCGGGCGGCCGGCCGTCCCCGAGCAGCACAGCCGGCCCGAGCAGCACAGCCGGCCCGAGCAGCACAGCCGGCCCGAGCAGCACAGCCGGCCCGAGCAGCACAGCCGGCCCGAGCAGCACAGCCGGGCCCGGGTAGGTTGTGGGTTCCCCCACCGCCGAGGAGGCGCCATGGACAAGCCCGACGTCGAGGTCCCCCAGGGCAACCCGCCCGAGGAGCTCCAGGTGGAGGACGTCGTGGTCGGCGACGGGGAGGAGGCCCGTCCGGGGCACCAGGTCTCGGTGCACTACGTGGGCGTGGCGTGGTCCACCGGCGGGCAGTTCGACGCCTCGTGGGACCGCGGCGAGCCCTTCGAGTTCGGCCTGGGCGGGGGCCAGGTGATCCAGGGATGGGACCAGGGCGTGGCCGGGATGCGGGTGGGCGGGCGGCGCCGCCTGACCATCCCCCCGCATCTCGGCTACGGCCAGCGCGGGGCCGGCGGGGTGATCAGGGGCGGCGAGACCCTGGTGTTCGTCGTCGACCTGCTCGGGGTCCGCTGACGCGGAGCCCGGGGTGGGCGGCGCCGCACCCTCCGGACGGGCGCGTGCAGGCTCGGACGACGCCAGCGAGGAGCCGGGTGAGCCGAGCACCAGCCCACGCCGCCTGACCCAGCCCACGCCGGCCCGGCGAGCCGGGCGCCAGGCCACGGTGCCGGCCGATGGGGCCGGTGTAGAGTCGCCACCTCGCCGGTCCCGACCCGAGGTGCCTTCGGTTGGCCGCTGTGTCACCGCCCCCGCTGCTGGTCCTGTCGCCCATCGAGCCGCGCACGAGCGGCAACGGCCTCGCCATGCGGGCCGCGACGATGGTCGCCGCCGCCCGGGCGCTGGCCGACGTCACCGTCGTGGTGGTCCCGGTGGCCGGGACCCCGCCGGGTCGGCCCTCCGACCTGCGCGTGCCCGTGCACGTCGCCGCGCCCGTGCCGCCCGGGCGCTCCAGGGCGGCCACCGCCGCCCTGCTGGCCGTCGCCACCTGGCGCGACCTGCTCGCCGAGATCGGCCACGTCCCCGGGCTGCCCGTGGCGTCACCGGCCCTGGCGGCCAGCGTGGTGCCGGCCTCGATGATGACGGGCACGGCGGTGCTGGCCCTTCGCTCCTACCTGGGTCCGTTGGGGCTGGCCGTCGCCGAGCGCCTGCAAGCCCCCTGGACGGCGCTCGACCTCGACGACGACGACGAGGCCGTGGCGAGCGCCCAGGGTTCCGACGCCGCGGCGGTGCGCCGCCTGGTGGCGGCCGTCGCCACCCGGTACGACGCCGTGAGCCTGGCCTCGCCGGTCGACGCCGAGGGCGTGGCGCGGCGCCTCGGCGTCGGCACGCACACCGTCCCGAACGCCGTGGCGGTGCCCGCGGTCCGGCCGCCGGCACGGCCGGGCCGCGATCGGGTCCTCTTCGTGGGCAACCTGTCGTACCCGCCGAACGTGGGCGCCGCCATGGACCTGGCCGAACGGGTGGTCCCCGAGGTCCGGCGGCGCCTGGGGCGACCGGTGCGGCTGCAGCTGGTCGGGGCGCACCGGGCCGACGGGCCCCTTCCCCGCCTGGCGACCCTGCCCGGCGTGGAGGTCACCGGATGGGTGGAGGACCTGGCACCGCTGTACGCGGCCGCTGACGTGGTGGTTGCTCCCCTCGCCGTCGGCAGCGGCACGCGCATCAAGCTCCTGGAGGCGTTCGCCATGGGCGTGCCCGTCGTGACCACGCCGGTCGGCAGCGCCGGGCTGGCGGTCCGGGCCGGCACGCACCTGCTGGTCGGCCACACACCCGACCAGGTCGCGGCCGCCACCGCCGCCGTCCTCGACGACACGGCGCTGGGCGACCGGCTGGCCGCCGCCGCCTTCGACCTGGTGTCGGCCCGCTACGCACACGCGGTGGTGGCGGGTGACGTCGCCGGCTTCCTGGCCGCGGCTGCCGATCACGGCACGCGGCGGGCACCGGCGGTACGGGCGACGGCGGGCCGTCGGCGCCGGCCGTGATCCCCCGAGTCGCGCACTTCGTGTTCGGGCTGCGCGAGCAGCGGGAACCGTTCCACTTCGCCCACTACATGGCGCTCGAGTCCTGCCGGCGGGTGCTGCGACCCGAGGCGATCCACTTCCACCACCGGCACCTGCCGTGGGGACCCTGGTGGGACCTCATAGCGCCCCACCTGGTGCTGGTGGAGGCCGAGCCCGCTCCCGAGGTGCTCGCCACGGACTACGGCGAGGGCTTCGTCCCCGAGCGGTTCCGCTACGCCCACCACGCCGACTTCGTCCGGCTCGACGCGCTCATCGCGCACGGCGGCGTCTACGCCGACATCGACACCGTCTTCGTCCGGGCGCTGCCCGAGCGGCTGTTCGCCGCACCCTTCGTCATCGGCGAGGAGCCGGCCGTGGCCGACCCCCGCACCGGCCGGGGCCGCTCGTCGCTGTGCAACGCGCTGCTCATGGCGGAGCCCGGCGCCGCCTTCGCCCGGGCCTGGCGGGCCCGCATGGCCGGCGCCCTGGACGGCACCTGGAGCAACCACAGCGGGTTCCTGGCACGCGCCCTGGCCGACGCCATGCCCGACGCCGTGCACGTCGAGCCGGAGGGGACCTTCTACCCGTTCCGCTCCGACCGGAGCGGCCTGGCCGCTCTCCTGCTCGAGCACCACCCCGTGCCGCCGACGGCGTGCACGGTGCACCTGTGGGCCCACCTGTGGTGGGACCGAGAGCGCCGCGACTTCTCGCCGGCCCACGCGGACTGGTGCGCGCCTCACGCCCTGCGGTGCTCGCGCTCGACCCTGGCCGAGCTGGCTCGCCCGTACCTCGACCCCGAGCCGGGGGTCACGGACCCGGACCGTGCCGCCGGCGCCACGGCGGCTCCCCGGGGCGGTCCGGGCACGCCGGGGGCTCGTAGCGCAGGTGCGCCCGGAGCGCCGGCCCGCATGGCGCCACCCGGCAGCGCAGGTGCGCCCGGAGCGCCGGGCGGCAGCGCGCGGCGGAGCGGCGACCCGTGGGTCTACCTGTCCCTCGACGAGGCGAGCGGGTACGGCACGGCCGCGCAGCGCACCGTGGCCGCCCTGCTCGGCGCGGGCACACCGCTCCACTGGGTGCCGATGCTGCCCAGCGGGCGGTGGGGCTCGCGGCTCGGCTACGCCCCGGCACCGCCGTTCGAGCTGCCCCGGCCCGGCAACGGGCAGGTGGTGGTGGCCCACCTGGTGCCCGAGTACTACCCGCGGGTGCGCGCCGAGGTGCCCGACGCGTTCCTGGTGGGGCACACCGCGTGGGAGACCGACCGGCTGCCGGCGCACTGGGCGCGGTGCCTCGACGCCACCGACCTGGTGGTGGTGCCCTCGACGTTCAGCGCCCGAGCCGTGGCCCGGTCGGGGACCACCGCGCCGGTGGCCGTCGTGCCCCACGCGCTGCGCCCCCACCATCCCGCCCGCACGTCCTCGTGGCGGGACGTGCCGGCCGACGTGACGGTCTTCTACACGGTGGCGGAGTGGAACGAGCGCAAGGCGCCCTTCCTCGCCGTGCAGGCGTACCTGCGCGCCTTCACCGGCCGCGACCGCGTCCTGCTGGTGGTGAAGACGTCGCACCTCGACCACACCGCCGCACCGCCGGCCACGAGCCGGCCGGTGGCCCCCGGCACGACCGCCTGGGCCCTGGCCCGCCTGCTGGCCGGCCACCGCGACCCCCCGGCGGTGACCCTCGTCACCCGGACGCTCCACGACGACGAGCTCGACGCCCTGCACGGGCGGGGCGACTGCTTCGTGTCGCTGTGCCGCGGCGAGGGCTGGGGGATCGGTGCCTTCGACGCCGCCGCCGGCGGCACGCCGGTCGTCACCACCGCGTTCGGCGGGCACCTGGACTACCTGGCAGGCACGCCCTGGCTGGTCGACGCCGACCTGGTGCCCGTCGACCACCCCATGGCCGCCTCCTACACCCCGGACCAGCGCTGGGCGGCCCCCAGCGTCGACCACGCCGCCGACCTGCTGCGACAGGTGGCCGCCGACCGCGAGGGCGCCCGGGACGCCGTCGCCGGCCGGGCGGCCGACATCCGCCGGCGGTTCGGCCCGCAGGCCGTGGCGGCCGCCCTGCACGGGGCCGTGGCAGCCGCCCAACGCGGGACCGTGGCAGCCGCCCAACGCGGGACCGTGACAGCCGCCCAGCGCGGGGCCGTGGCGCGCCAGGGATCGGTCGACCGGGCCGCCGCCGCCCGGCTAGCGTCCGCGGACCGGGGCGCCGGCGCACCGAGCGGCACCGGCGCCGACGCCGACGCCGACAGGAGGGACGACCGGTGACGCCAGGGCCGGCGCTGGCCGACGGGCTCGAGCTCGTCGAGACGGACGACGGGATCGTCGTCTACCAGGACGAGCGCGAGCGCGTCCACCACCTGAACCAGACCGCCGCGGTCATCCTGCAGTGGTGCGACGGCACCCGCTCGGTCGAGGAGATCGCCGGGCTCGTGGCCGACCTGTTCGCGCTCGACCACCCGCCGGTGGACGACACCCGGGCGTGCGTCGAGCGGCTGCGCACCGAGGGCCTGGTGCGATGAGCCTCGCAGCGGCGACCCTTGTCCGGGACCAGCACCGCAGGTAGGGTGTCGCCGACCCGAGCAGCCCCGGAGGAACGAGCATGGTCGAGGAGGGGGACGAGGGGGCGGAGCCGGGCGTCAGCCGACGGGCCTTCCTGAAGCGGATGGCCGTCATCGGCTTCGCGGTGCCCGTGGTCAGCTCCTTCGCCCTCGACGCGGCGGCCTCGGAGCCGGACCACGCCCGCTTCCACCTGGCGAACCAGAGCGGCTCGACGACGCCGTACGACGACTACTACTTCACGTACGGCAACCAGTCGCCTCCGGCGACCGCCTTCCCCAACCAGTACATCGGGAACCAGTACGAGCCGCCGGGGTCGCTCGGCAGCTACTACCCCAACCAGTACCTCGGGAACCAGGTGTGAGGCGGCCGCCGCGGCGGGCCCCGGCACCGGGCCGCACGTGACCGTGGCACCGCTGCTCACGGCCGCCATGATCGTCCGCGACGAGGAGGCGTTCCTGGCCGACTGCCTCGCGTCGCTGCGCGGCGTGGTCGACGAGGTGGTGGTGGTGGACACCGGCTCGGTGGACGCCACGCCCGACATCGCCCGCCGCGCCGGCGCCCGCGTGGTGCACCATCCCTGGCGGGGCGACTTCGCCGAGGCCCGCAACGTGTCGCTCGAGCACGCCACCGGCCGGTGGGTGCTGTACATCGACGCCGACGAGCAGCTGGTGGGCGCCGACCGGGCGGCCGTGGAGGGGCTCCTGGCGGAGGCGGACGAGGTGGCCTTCCGGTTGCTGCTGCAGCCGCGGCCCGGCACCACGCCGTACCGCGAGTACCGGCTGTGGCGCAACGACCCTCGCATCCGCTTCGAGGGCGTCATGCACGAGAAGGTGGTGCCCGCCATCCACCGCGTCGGCGAGCGGGACGGCCGGGCTATCGGCGTGTGCGACCTGCTCCTCGCGCACCGCGGCTACGAGGGCGACCAGACGGCCAAGCACCGCCGCAACCTTCCCCTGCTGCGGCGCCAGCTGCGGGTCGAGCCCCGCAACCTGTTCGCCTGGCACCACCTCGCCCGCGTCCTCGACGGCCTGGGCGACGCCGACGGCGCCGAGGCAGCGCTGCGCCAGGCGGTCGAGGTCACCCGGACGTCGGGCCGCTACGACCCCTGCGGCAGCCTGTCGTTCGCCGACCTGGTGCTGCGCCGCCAGCGGCGCGGCGAGGACGCCGACGACCTGCTGGCC
>JAJZYI010000118.1 GCA_021798135.1 Actinomycetes bacterium
CGGGGCGCGGCGGGCGCGATCCGGCGGAGCGCTCCCGGTTCGGGGCGCGGCGGGCGCGGTCCGGCGGAGCGCCCGCGGTTCAGGGCGCGGCAGGCGCGATCCGGCGGAGCGCCCGCAGCGAGCCCCAGGCGCCGTCGTCCGACCACTCGCCGGACCGGAGTGCCGCGCACCACAGCTCGTAGGGCGGGCGCCCGCCGTCGGCCGGGTCCGGGAAGACGTCGTGGATGGCGAGCCACCCCCCCGGGGCGACGTGGGGCGCCCAGCCCCGGAAGTCGGCCCAGGCCGGCTCCTCCCCGTGCCCGCCGTCGATGAAGCAGAGGGCCAGCGGGGTGGACCAGTGGGCGGCGACGACCGGCGAGTCGCCGACCACGCCGACGACGCAGCCGCCGAGGCGGGCGCCGTCGACGGTCCGGCGCCAGGCCGGCAGGGTGTCGATGCGGCCCGTGGCCGGGTCGACCAGGCCGGGATCGTGGTGCTCCCAGCCGGCCTGGTTCTCCTCGGACCCGTGGTGGTGGTCGACGCTGAACAGCACGGCGCCCTCGGCGAGCACCGCCGCGCCCAGGTAGACCGTGGACCGGCCGCACCAGGCGCCGATCTCGACCATGGTCGCGCCCGGCAGGTGGCGCGCGGCGCGGTGGGCGAGCCGGTGCAGGGCCAGGCCCTCGTCGTCGGGCATGAACCCCGTGGTGGCACGGGCCCGCCCCAGCAGCGCGTCGCACGTGCCGGAGGGCTGCCCGGACCTGCAGGCGCCGTCGGCGCCCGTCATGCCGGGCGTGCGGTCAGCCGGTCGGTCCCGGCGCGCAGTGCGGCGGCCGCCTCGGCCGACAGCCGCTCGGCCACCTCCACGTTGACCTGCAGGCGCTCCGCGATCTGCTCGACGGTGCGCTGGCCGCTGCGCACGGGGTTGGCGGCCAGGAACGCCTGCACGTCGGCTGCCAGCGCACGGTCGCGGCAGAGCCACTTCACGCCGTCGAGCAGCCGGGGCACGATGTTGGCCGGCGTGCGTGCCATCACGGCGTCCCACTCGGAGCGCAGCCGCTCCCAGGTCGCCGCGCCGTGCGGGCGGCTGGCCAGGAGCAGCTGGACCACGAACGGCGCGTTCTGCGTCCTGACCTCCGTGACGGCGAGGCGGAAGACGTCGGCGGCGACGCCCGGGTCGGGGATCTCGGCCAGCGCGTACAGGTACCGCATCTCCTCCTGTGGGGTGGCCGGGTGCCGGTACCGGTCGAGGAGCAGGTCGTAGGTGGCCCGGTCGCCGGCCGACGCCACCACCGCCACGACGGCCGCGGCCAGGTCGGGGTCGAGCGGCGCGCCGCCGGCCAGCGCCGCCGCGTGCAGCGCGGCGCACCGCTCGCGCACGGCCTCGTCCTCGCCGACGGTCCCGGCGACGGTGATGGCGAGCGACCGCAGGGTGACGGCGCGCTCGTCGTCGTCCGTCCGCCGCTCCCACCCCAGGCGCTCGACGAGCGGCCCGACCAGGGCCCGCGTGTAGGCGGCCAGCGCAGGCCGTGCCTGGTCGGGCACCACGCGCTCGCAGAAGCGGAGGGCGCCGGTGGCCTGGCCCCACACGTCGGGGTCCGCCTCGTCGCCGAGGGCCTCGGCCAGCACCAGCAGGTCGTCGAGGCTCGACAGGCCGGCCAGCACCCCGGCCCAGGTGTCGCTCAAGAGGTTGCAGCGCTCCAGGGGCTCGAGCTCGGCGAGGCGCGAGGCGAGGCGCCGGAGGTGGTCGGGGGCGTAGCGGACGCGGTAGTAGCCGGCGCCGCCGGCGTTCACCACGGCGGCGCCCGGTGCCAGGTCGACCCGAGCCCCGTCCGGGCCCACCAGGGCCCGTGCCGGCGGGCCGGCGGCGTCGAGCGAGCGGGCCAGCACCGGCACGTGCCAGCCGCTGCCGATGGCGCTCTCGCCGGCGGCGGGGGCGTACGCGAACGGCTCCTGGGTCAGGCCGACGCCCCCGTCGGCGGGCCCGACCGAGACGAGCGGGAAGCCCCCCTGGAAGATCCACGTGTCCATGACCTGGCGGACCGGCTCGCCGCTGGCCGCCTCGATGGCGTCCCACAGGTCGGTGGTCTCGGTGTTGCCCAGGCGGTGCTCGTCGAGGTAACGGCGGATGCCCGACCGGAAGCGGCCCTCGCCCAGGTAGCGCTCCAGCATCCGCAGGACGCTGGCGCCCTTCTGGTAGGTGAGCACGTCGAACATCCCCTGCGCCTCCTCGGGCGGGCCCACGGGGTACTCGACGGGTCGGGTGCGGTGCAGGGCGTCGGTGGCCATGGCGGCGTCGCGCTCCATGCCGAACGACACCCACCGGCGCCACTGCGGGCGGTAGTGGTCGACGCACAGCAGCTCCATGAGGGTGGCGAACGCCTCGTTCAGCCAGATCCCGTTCCACCACCGCATGGTGACGAGGTCGCCGAACCACATGTGGGCGATCTCGTGGGAGACGACGTCGGCCACCCGCTGCTGCTCGAGCTGCGAGGACCGCTCCGGGTCGACGAGGAGGGCCGTCTCGCGGAACGTGACGCACCCCAGGTTCTCCATGGCGCCGAAGGCGAAGTCGGGGATGGCGACGAGGTCGAGCTTGTCGGCCGGGTAGGGGATGCCGAACCACTCGGCGAAGAACCGCAGCGCGTGCGCGGCGCAGTCGGCGGCGAACGCCGTCAGGTCTTCCCGGCCCGGGACGTGCACGATCCGGACCGGCACCCCGTCGACGTCGACCGGCTCGGTGGCCTCCAGGGGCCCCACCACGAACGCCACCAGGTACGTGGACATCGGGATGGTGTCGGCGAACCGGACCCGCCGGCGGCCGTCGGGCAGCGGCGTCTCGGCCACGACCGGTCCGTTGGACACGGCGAAGAGGTCGCCGGGCACGTCCAGGGTGACGGCGAACACGGCCTTGCGGTCGGGCTCGTCGAAGCAGGGGAAGGCCCGCCGGGCGTCGGTGGCCTCGAACTGGGTGGTGGCGATCGTCCTGGTGGCGCCCGCCGCGTCGGTGAACGTCGACCGGTAGAAGCCGTGGAGGCGGTCGTTGAGCACCCCGGAGAAGCGGAGGTCGATGGTGCAGGGGCCGGGGCCCACGGGCTCGGGCAGCACGAGCGTGACCCGCTCGCCGGCCTCGTCGGTCTCGACGCCGGCGGCGGGACCGGGCAGGTCGGGGTCGTCGGCGGCCCCGGGGTCGCCGCTGGGAGCCCGGTGGCCCGCCGCCACCGCCGCTGCGGTGATGGTGAGCTCGGCCGCGTGGAGCGCGATGCGGTCGACGGGCTCGGTCGCGTCTGCCGTGATGACGACCCGGCCGTCGAACGTGGCCCCTTCCAGGTCGGGTGCCAGACGCAGGTCGTAGCGGTCGGGGCGGACGGTGTAGGGCAGTCGGTGCGCGGCGGAGGGGTCGCCGGCGGGCGTGCCGCTGCCGGCCGGTGCTGGGTGGGCTGAGGTCACCCCGGTCACGCTACAGGCGGGGGGCGCCCGCCGGGGGAGCCGTTGGCCGGCGGGCACGACGAGGCGGCGCACGGAGGCCGAGCTCCCGGTACGCCGAGTGGGGCCGGCCGAGCCGGTCGCCGCCGGGCACGGCGACACGGTGCACGGGCAGCCGCGGGTGACACGGTGCGGGGGCTGCGGGCCGCCGTCGCGGCCCGCAGGGGCTCCACGCCCGGGGCCGGTGCGGTGCAGCCCCGGCCCGGCCGGTAGGGTCGCTCCGATGCGAGCGCTGCCCTCCGAGCCTTCCGGTGGCGACGGCGGCGACGTCGTCGACGTCGTCGCCGTCGGGTCCGCCATCGTCGACATCCTCGTCCACGCCACACCCGAGGAGCTGGCACGCCTGGACGTCGAGCCGGGCACCATGACGCTCGTCGATCTCGAGGCGTCCGAGCGCCTGCGGTCGGCGGTGCTGCCCGCCACGCAGGTGTCGGGCGGCTCGGTGGCGAACACGGCGGTCGGCGTGGCCGCGCTCGGCGGCGCCGCCGGCTTCATCGGGCGGACCGCCGACGATGCCCTCGGGGGGCTGTTCCGCGACGACCTGGCCGGTGCCGGCGTGCGCGTCGGCCGGGCCGGTGCCGGCTCCGGTGCCCGTGCCCAGGGTGGCGGCTCGGCCCGTGGCGGTAGCGGGGGCAGCGGCGCTGCCGCCACCGGCATCGCGGCGGCGGGCGACCCTCCCGGCGTCGCCACCGGTCGGTGCGTCGTCCTGGTGACGCCCGACGGCGAGCGGACCATGGTGACCCACCTGGGCGTGGCCTCGATGCTGGGGACCCCCGACCTCGACACCGACCTGCTGGCGTCGGCCCAGGTCGTCTTCCTCGAGGGCTACCTGTGGGACGTGCCGTCGGCCAAGGCCGCCCTGCACCGCGCCATCGAGATCGCCCACGGGGCCGACGGGCTCGTGGCCCTCTCGGTGTCCGACCGCATGTGCGTGGAGCGCCACCGGACCGAGTTCCTGGATCTGCTTCGCGACGACGTCGACGTGCTGTTCGCCAACGAGGAGGAGGCCCGTGCCCTGCTGGGCACGCCGACCACGGACGGCGCGGTGCGGGCACTGGAGGAGACGGGCGTCCTGAGCGCCGTCACGCTGGGGCCCGCCGGCTCGGTGGTGGTCCTTCCGGGCCGCCCCGTGACGGTCCCGGCAGCGCCGGTCGACAGGGTCGTCGACACGACGGGCGCCGGCGACCTGTACGCGGCGGGCTTCCTCTACGGGCTGACGCACGGCGCCGACCCCGAGGAGTGCGCCCGGCTGGGCGGTGCCTGCGCCGCGGAGGTCATCTCGCACCTGGGCGCTCGCCCGCAGACCGACCTCCGGGCCCTTGTCCTGCCGGCGGGCACGCGCGCGCCCGAGCGGCGCTAGGACCGCACCGCCACGAGGTCGCGGGTCGTGCCCCGCCGTCAACCCTGGTCGTGCTCGGGGTCCGGCGGGAGGTAGGTGAGGTCGAGGTCGGCCAGGCGCACGAGCAGGGAGGCCACCCACTGTGCCAGCGCCTCGACGGGCGCGGCGAGCCGGGCCGGGTCCTCCAGGGTCGCCTCGTCGAGCAGCAGCGATCCCTGGTAGGTCGTCTCGACGGCGAAGCGAGCCGGCTCGTCCCCGCCGCCCATGGCCTGCTCCAGGACGGGTGCCACCCGGACGAGGCCGTCCCCGGCGATCGGCGGTCCCTCGTCGGGGAGCACGGCGAGCATGGCGTCCAGGTCTGGGGCCTGGGCGAGGCGCTGCTGGCGCAGGGTGATCTCCAGCACCGCCTCGGGGAGGTCGTCGGGCGGCTCCCCGATGGACCACGAGCGGTAGATGCTCTGGCTCCAGGTGGGCCAGTCGACGGAGACGTCCGCCCGCACGCGCGGCGGCTGCTCCTCGCCGGGGAGCGAGTACGACGTCTCCCAGGACACGTCCCCCAGGAACACGTCGACCTGGAAGCGCTCCTCCACGGCTTGGCGCTGCAGCAGGGCGTTCTCGAACGCGCTGCGAACTCGGGTGATCAGCTCCACCAGGATGTGGTCCAGCATGGCGGGCCAGAGGCTACCGTTCCTCCATGGCCTCGACGCAGACGGGCCCGGACTGGCGGGAGCGGCGCGTGCTGGCGTACGCGCACCAGGGCGGCGCGCACGAGGCTCCGTCGTCCACGCTCTTCGCCATCGAGCAGGCCGTCACAGCCGGCGCCACGGGCATCGAGCTCGACGTGCACGCCACCGCCGACGGCGTGCTCGTCGTGTGCCACGACCGCACCGTCGACCGCACCACGGACGGGACCGGCGCCATCGCGGGCCTGACGTGGGACGAGCTCGCCACCCTCGACAACGCCTACTGGTTCGTGCCCGGGTCGGACGCCGCGACCGGCCTCGACCCCTCGGCGTACCCGTACCGCGGCCGCGCGCCGGCGGACCCCTCGTTCGGCGTGGCCCGCCTGGACGCCGTGCTCGACCTGCTCGACGACCACCCCGGGGTCGTGCTGAACCTGGACGTGAAGTCCACGGCTCCGGCCGTCGCGCCGTACGAGGAGGCGCTCGCGCTGCTGCTTGCCCACCGGGGGTACGAGGAGCGCGTGATCGTGGCGTCGTTCATCGACGCGGCGACCGACGCCTTCCGGCGCGCCGCTCCGGGCGTGGCGACGTCAGCGGGGACGCAGGGCGTCGCCGAGTTCTGGCAGGCGGTGCAACGGGGCGACCCGCCTGCCGCCGTGCCCTACGCGGCCCTGCAGGTTCCTGCCCGGTCGGGCGAGCTCACCGTGGTCGACCGCGACTTCGTCGATGCGGCCCACGCCGCCGGCGTCGCGGTCCACGTGTGGACGGTGAACGACCCGGACGACATGGCGGCCCTGGTCGAGCTGGGGGTCGACGGCATCATCACCGACCTGCCCACCACCCTCGTCGGCGTGCTGCAGCGAGCGGGTGCCGCCTGGACGCCGTGACCGGCGGCCACGTGCACGGCCTCTGCGGCCCTGGCCGCGCCGTGCAGGCGAGGGCCGGGGGCCGCCCGGGCCTCGCCTCAGCCCCGGCCGGCGTTCGGCCGCTTGCCGTGGTTCGCCTTCTTCTTCGCTCGCAGCTTGCGCTTGACGGTTCGTTTCGACACGGCGGTCCACGTTAGCGGAAGCCGTGGCAACGCGGGAACGCCCGGAGTCCGGAGCGTCGCCGCCGGGTCGTGGCGGGGCGAGCCGGGGGGCGGGGCCAGCCCGGGAGCGCGGGGCGAGCCCGGCACAGGTCGGGCTGACGCGGGTCGGGCCGGGCCGCGCCGCGGGTGCCGGGCGGGTACCGTGGGGTGGTGGAGCACCTCGGCCTGGTCGGCCTGCCGAACGCCGGCAAGACGTCGCTGTTCAACGCCCTGACGGGGGCGGACGCGCCCGTGGCGGCGCATCCGTTCACGACGACGGAGACGAGCGTGGCCATCGCTCCCGTGCCCGACCACCGGCTCGACGCCCTGGCCGCCATGAGCGCCAGCAAGAAGATCGTGCGCGCCGGCGTGGAGCTGGTCGACATCGCAGGGCTGGTGGCCGGGTCGGCGACGGGGGAGGGGCTGGGCAACCGGTTCCTGGCCGGGATCCGCGAGGTCGACGCGCTGTGCCTGGTCCTCCGGGCGTTCGAGGACCCCGAGGTGGTCGGCGAGCACGATCCCGTGGCCGCGCTCGAGGTGCTGGAGCTCGAGCTGGTGCTCGCCGACCTGGCCACGATCGAGGCGCAGCTCGACAAGCGCCGCAAGGCGGCCCGCTCCGACAAGCGGCTGTCGGCCGAGGTCGAGGCCATGGACGCGGCACGCGCCGTGCTCGCCGGCGGCACCCCGCTGTACCGTGCCGGGCTCGACCCCGAGCAGGCGGCGGCGCGTGCCGGCCTGTTCCTGCTGACCGACAAGCCCGTGCTGGCCGTGGTGAACGTCGGCGAGGACCAGGCGGCAGAGGCGGACACCCTGGTCAAGTCCGTGTCGTCGGCCCTGGGTGGCGGCGAGGTGCTGGCCGTGTCCGTCCAGCTCGAGGCCGAGGCGGCGCAGCTCGAACCGGCCGAGCGCGCCGAGCTGCTCGCCGGGCTCGGCCTGGGCGACGGCGCGTTGGCCCGCGTGGCGAGGGCGGCCTACCACCTGCTGGGCCGGCGGGTGTTCTTCACCACGGGGGAGAAGGAGTCCCGGGCGTGGAGCTTCCGCGCCGGGGCGACGGCACCCGAGTGCGCCGGCGTGATCCACTCCGACCTCGCACGGGGGTTCATCCGGGCGGAGGTCATCCCCTGGGACGAGCTGCTGGCCATCGGTTCGTGGGGGGCGGCGAAGGCCCAGGGGAAGGTCCGGCTGGAGGGCAAGGAGTACCGCGTCGCCGACGGCGACGTCCTGGAGATCCGGTTCAACGTCTGACGCCATGGGCGACGGTGCCGCGTGGTGCTGGCTCCTGCGTGACGGCGAGGTGCTCGCCGCGGCCGAGCTGGCACGCAGCGCGCCGGCACGCTGGCGGGGCCTGCTCGGTCGGACGGGGATCGACGGCGCGCTGGTGCTGCCGCACACCCGTGCCGTCCACACGCTCGGCATGCGCTTCGCCATCGACGTCGCCTTCCTCGACAGCCGGTGGCGTGTCGTCGACACGTGCACGATGCCGCCGTGGCGGATCGGCCGGCCGCGCTGGTGCACCTCGGTGCTCGAGGCCGAAGCCGGGGCGTTCGAGCGCTGGCGCCTGAAGCCCGGGGACATCGTCGAGCTGCAGCCGTGCCCCTGAGCACCGACGGGGGTGCGCCGACGGGCCGGCTCGTGCTGGTGGCGACCCCCATCGGGAACCTCGGGGACCTGTCGCCGCGGGCGGTCGACACGCTGGCCGGCGCCGACCTCGTCTGCTGCGAGGACACGCGCCGGACGCGGGCGCTGCTGTCGCACGCCGGGGTGCGGGTCCGCGCCCTGCTCGCCGTCCACGAGCACAACGAGGACCGCCAGGCGGCCGCCGTCGCCAGACGGCTGCAGGCCGGCGAGACCGTGGCGCTGGTGACCGACGCCGGCACCCCCGGCATCTCGGACCCCGGTGCCCTGGTCGTGCGGGCGGCGCTGGCCGCCGGCGCCAGCGTGTCGGTGGTCCCGGGCCCGAACGCCGCCGTCGCCGCCCTCGTCGCGAGCGGCCTGCCGGCCGACCGGTTCTGCTTCGAGGGGTTCCTGCCGCGCCGCGGCCCCGCACGCCGGCAGCGGCTGGCCGCCATCGCCGCGGACGAGCGCACGACCGTCGTCCACGAGGCGCCGGGCCGGCTGGTCGGCACCCTGGCCGACCTGCGGGACGCGCTCGGTCCCGAGCGGCCGATCGCGGTGGTGCGCGAGCTGACCAAGGTGCACGAAGAGGTGTGGCGTGGCGAGGTGGGCGACGCGGCCGGCGCGTTCGCGGCCCGCGCCGCCGGTGACGGCGTGCGGGGCGAGATCGTGGTCGTCATCGGGGGATCGCCGCCAGCGCGCGGCGAACCGACCGACGACGAGATCGCCGACGCCCTCCAGGGGCCCCTCGGCGCAGGCACCTCCGTCCGTGACGCCGCCGCCGCTGTTGCCGAGGCGCTCGGCGTCTCCCGGCGCCGGGCCTACGCGCTGGCACTGCGGGGGCGGAATGCCGAGCCCGGGAAGGACGTTGACCCGGGCGTGACGTGACCGCCGGAAGGTCGGGCCGTCGCCGGGGCCTCGGCAGCGCGCACCGCCGCGGTCCGGGCATCCGTCGAGGCCGTGGTGCTCCCGAGGCCGTGGTGCTCCCGAGGCCGTGGTGCTCCCGAGGCCGTGGCCCACGACGACGCAGGAGGAAGCGATGGGACTGTTCGGACGAGGTGCCGCGGATCTCGACACCAGCCAGGCGGCGCCGGTCGAGCCCGACGACGTGCCGGCGGGCCTCGCCCGGGCGACGTTCGCAGCCGGGTGCTTCTGGGGTGTCGAGGAGGTGTTCCGCCGCGTGGGCGGCGTGGTCGACGTCATCTCCGGCTACACCGGCGGGACCACCCCCGCGCCCACCTACGGCCAGGTGTGCAGCGGGGCGACCGGCCACGCCGAGGCGGTGCTCGTCACCTTCGACCCGGGCCGCGTGACCTACGAGGAGCTCCTGGACGAGTTCTGGCGGCACCACGACCCGACGACCGTCGACCGCCAGGGGCCCGACGTCGGCAGCCAGTACCGGTCGGTCGTCTTCGTCCACGGCCCCGACCAGCAGCGGGCGGCCGAGCGCTCGCGGGAAGCGGTCCAGGCGCGCTTC
>JAJZYI010000119.1 GCA_021798135.1 Actinomycetes bacterium
ACCGGGTGGTCGGCACCATCGACGTTGCCTCCGCGCTGTCGACGGGCGAGCCCCGCTTCGCTCCCGGCCTGCTCGCTGCCGCCGACGGCGGCGTGCTGTACGTCGACGAGGTCAACCTGCTGCCGGACCACCTGGTCGACGTGCTGCTGGACGTGGCCGCCAGCGGGGTCAACCGGGTCGAGCGCGAGGGGATCTCCCGCCAGCACCGGTCCCAATTCGTCCTCGTGGGGTCCATGAACCCCGAGGAGGGTGAGCTGCGCCCACAGCTGCTCGACCGCTTCGGCCTTGCCGTCGACGTGGCTGCCGCCGCAGACGCGGCGACGCGGGCGGTCGCCGTCCGCCGTCGGCTGGCGCACGACGCCGATCCCGGCCGCCACGCCGAGCAGTGGGCCGCCGCCCGAGCCGAGCTGGTGGCCCGGCTCGCCGGCGCCCGGCCAGCCGAGATCCCCGACGAGGTGCTGCAGGTCGTGGCGATGCTCTGCGTTTCGACCGGCGTCGAGGGACTGCGGGCCGACCTCGCAATCTGCCGTGCCGCCTCGGCACTGGCCGGCTGGGAGGGCAGGCCGGCGGCCACGACCGACGACGTCCGGCGGGTCGCGCCCTTCGCCCTGGCACACCGGCGGCGGCGTGGCCCGTTCGACGAGCATGGTGTCGACCGCGAGGAGATCGACGCCGCCCTGGCGCGCGCCTCCGGCAGCTCCGCCGGCGACGACCCGTCGCCGGCCGGCAGCCGCAGGAGCGACGGCGGGCGCGGTCCTGGCGCCGCCGCCGGCGCGACCGGCGAGGAGAGCCCGACCACGCCGGCTGACGGCGGTATGCCAGGTGACTCCGGCAAACCGGCGAGCGGCACGCCCGGTGATCGCTGGCGGTCCGGGGACGTGCCGACCGCCTCCGGTGAACCGGCCGTCGGCACGCCCAGTGACCGCGGGCGGTCACCCGCCGCCCAGGGTGCCGACCAGCCTGTCGCCCCGCTCGGCACCCCGACGCCGGTTGCCGCCGTGCGCGCGTCCTGGACCGATGAGCTGGACCAGCCCTCCGGTCGCCGATCCCCGGCCCAGGGCCGGCGCGGCCGACGGATCGGTGTCCGCGTGCCCGACGGGCCGGTCGCCTCCGTCGACCTGGGTGCCACGGTTCGGGCCGCTGCGCAGCGGCGGGCCGGGCGTGCAGCGGAGCCGGCGCTGCACGCCAGTGACCTTCGAGAGCCGGTGCGGGAGCAGCAAGTCGGGAACCTCGTCATCCTCGCCGTGGACGCCTCGGCGTCGATGGGTGCCGATGCCCGCATGCAGGCGGTGAAGGGCGCGGTGCTGGGCCTGTTGGTCGACGCCTACCAGCGGCGCGACAGGGTGAGCCTGGTGGCCTTCCGAGGGACGGCCGCGACCGTGCTGCTCCGCCCCACGGGGAGCGTCGAGGTTGCACGGGCTCGCCTGTCCGAGCTGCCGACAGGTGGCCGGACACCTCTGGCTGCCGGCATCGAGTGCTCCCTGGCCGTCGCCGCCCAGCACCGGCAGGGCCACCGTCCGCTGCTGGTTCTCGTCTCCGACGGGCGCGCCACCGCCGGACCTGACGGCGTGGACCCGGTCGAGGCTGCGCTGGCCGCCGCAGCGGAGGTCCGTCGGCGGTCGGTGCCCGCCCTCGTCGTCAACGTCGAATCGGGTCCGGTGCGCCTGGGGCTGGCCGCGTCCCTGGCCGACGCCATGGGAGCCGATCACCTCACCCTGGCCGAGCTGTCGGCCGAGGCGATCGCGAGCACCGTGCGCGAGGTGGTGGCCCGGTGACGGCGTCGCCCTCGGCGGCGGTCGGGCTGCAGGGGTCGGCGGTCGGCGGGGGGTCCGACGGCGGCCGTCGGGCCGGCAGGGCCCCTCGCCTGCAGCGGCGTGACTGGGCGCAGGTCGGCGTCATGGGTGCCGTCGTCGTCGGGCTCCACGCGCTCGGCTGGGGACTCTTCGTCATGGTCGTGCTGCCCCGCCATCTCCCCTATCCAGGGCTCGGCATCGGCATCGGCGCCGCGCTCACCGCCTACACCCTGGGCGTCCGCCATGCCTTCGACGCCGACCACATCTCGGCGATCGACAACGTAACACGCAAGCTGATGGCCGACGGCAAACGGCCGTTGGGCACCGGGTTCTTCTTCTCCCTCGGGCACTCCAGCCTGATCGTGGCGACGGGGATCGCCCTGGCCTTCGCGGCGCGGGCGGTCATGCGGGGGGTCGTGGACCCCCACTCGACCTACGAGCGCGTCGGAGCGGTGGTGGGGACCGCCGTGTCTGGCGGCTTCCTGTACCTCATAGCCGCCCTCAATCTGGCGGTGCTGGCCGGCATCGCCAGGACGGCCCGTGCCCGGCGCGAGGGCACCGTGGATGACGACCTCGAACGGCACCTCGGGCGGCGAGGGTTGCTGGCTCGGCTGTTCGCCCGGGTGACCCGAGCGGTCAGCCACCCGTGGCAGATGGCACCCGTGGGCACGCTGTTCGCGCTGGGATTCGACACGGCCAGCGAAGTGCTCCTCCTGGCGGCCACGGCCGCCGCCGCGTCGCAGGGTATGGCGTGGTACTCGGTGCTGGCGCTCCCCCTGCTTTTCGCCGCGGGGATGACCCTGTTCGACACGGCAGACGGGCTCTTCATGAACCTGGCGTACGGGTGGGCGTTCGCCGACCCGGGGCGTAAGCTCACGTACAACCTGGTCGTCACCGCCCTGTCCGTGATCGTCGCGTTCGGCGTCGGCTCGGTGGAGCTGCTGGGCCTGGGGGCACGGGAGCTGCACCTCGGCGGTGAGCCCTGGCGCGCCATCCGGTCGATAGGGATCGACCAGATTGGCTTGGCCGTCGTGGCGTTGTTCGCCGGGGCGTTCCTCGTCGCGGGCGTCGTCGTCCACCGCTCGAAGGCCCTGCGCGCCGCGACCTGTGCCATGCCCGGAGCACCGAAGAGGAGCCCATGACAGCACCCACCAGGGTCGAGCAGCGCGGCGTCCAGGCGGTGCCGCCCGACGAGCGGTACGGACGTGCCCGCAGCCTGTTCGGGGTGTGGTTCGCCGCCAACCTCGGCGTCCTCGCCGTCGTCTTCGGCGCCATCCTGGCTTCGTTGGGGCTCGACCTGGTGCAGGCGGTGCTCACCACGGTCGTGGCGGCGACGGCGTCGTTCGCTCTGGTCGGGGCGGTGTCGGTGGCCGGCCAGCGCGCCGGCGTGCCCGCCATGGTGCTGTCACGGCGGGCGCTGGGACGAGCCGGGAACCTGGTGGCGGCGGCGGTGGGCTGGGTGAGCGTGCTGGGCTGGGAGGTGGTGACGTCGGTCATCGGGGCGTGGGCCCTGGCCAGCGCGGCGCACGCCGCCCTCGGCATACGGGCCGGAGCGGCCACCGACACGCTGGCGCTCGGCGTCATGCTGGGCGCGTCACTCGTCCTCGGCGTGCTCGGCCATGGCGCTATCGTGCGCTTCCAGCGGTTGGCCTCCGTCGGGTTCGGCCTCCTCACCGTGGCCGTGGTCCCCGTGCTCCTGCTGCACGTCCACCGGGCGGAGGCCGCCGCAGCGCACCCGGCGCCGCTACGCACCGTGCTGGTGGCCGGCGGGATCCTGGCGGCGGGCACCGGCATCAGCTGGGTGAACCTCGCTCCCGACTACAGCCGGTACCTGCCGCTGCACGAACACGCCCGGTCGGTCGTCGGCTGGGTCACGGCCGGGGCGGCGCTGCCGACCTCGGTACTGGTGGTGACCGGCTACCTCCTGAGCACCAAGGTGCACGGCCTGGCCACCGCCCTGAACCCGATCGGTCCGATCGGTGCCGCGCTCCCCGCGTGGCTATCGGCACCCTTCCTGCTGGTCGCCGCCGGCGGCATGCTCGCCGAGTCCGACCTGGCCTGCTACTCGTCGGGCCTGACGCTGCTGGCGCTCGGGGTGCGGATCCGCCGCAGCCGCACGGTCCTGGTCGACGGTGCGGTGGTGTGCGGGGCGGGTCTGTGGCTCATGCTCGGCCGCTCGGGGTTCCTCAGCCCGTTCGAGAGCTTCCTGACCCTGCTCGCGACCGGGCTCAGCGCCTGGGCCGGGGTGGTGCTCGCCGACATGGTCCGAGCCGCGCGAGCCACCCGCCGGCACGGAGCGGGTGGCGCGTCGACCAACCCGGCCGTGAATGTTCCGGGACTGGCCGGCTTCGCCGCCGGATCGGCGGTGGCGCTGGCCACCACGGCGTCGCCGCTCTACACCGGGCCACTCGCCGGCGGGCTGTTGGGCGACGGCAGCTTCGGGTTCGGGCTCGGGCTGGCGGTGGCTGCCGTCGTGTCGCTCGCCGGGTGGGAGCTGGTCGCGGCCGCTACCGCACGTCGTCGGAGCACCGGTGTCGGCACGCTCACCTGTAGGAGCGAGTGGACCGGTGAGGTCGTCGCGACCTCTGCCCGACGCGACGGGACCGGCAAGGGCACCGCGGGCGAGGGCCACGCACCGGGCGAGGCCGTCCCCGTCATCGCGCCGGCCAGCCGGCTCGTGCTGGTGGGCAGCATCCTGGTCGACATCCTCGTCCACGTGGACGCGTTGCCGAGCCGCGGCGGCGACGCCATCGCCAGCGATCGCACCCTGGCGAGTGGAGGAGGGTTCAACGTCCTGACCGCTGCAGCGCGCCTCGGTCTGCCGGGCGCGTACGCGGGCCTCGTCGGCGACGGCGCATTCGGGCGCCTGGTCGCCCGCGACCTCGAGGTCTCCGGTATCCGGTCGCTCGTGCCCCCGGTGGCCGGGGACGACACAGGCTTCACCGTGGGCATCGTCGAGGCCGGCGGCGAGCGCACCTTCCTGACCGCCCCGGGGATCGAGTCGCAGCTGGACGGCGGCGCGCTTGAGCGCGTCGGCCTCCGGGCCGGCGACGCCGTCTACGTCTCGGGCTACGACCTGCTCTACCCGGTTGCCGGTCCTGCGATTGCGTCATGGCTGCGGCAGCTGGGTCCCGAGCACCTGCTGGCGGTGGACCCCGGACCACTCGGGGCGGCGCCGGGCGGCCCCGTCGGCTCCGTCATCGGACGGGTCGACCTCTTCAGCGCGAACGAGCGCGAAGCCACCGGATGCACGGGTGAGCGCACCCCAGAGGCGGCAGCCGCGGCGCTCGCCAGTCGGCTCGCCCCCGGCGGCATCGCCGTGGTCCGGGTCGGGCCGGCGGGCTGCTGGGTTGCCCGCCAGGGAGCCGTGCCGGTGCACGTGCACGGGCACCGCGCCGCTGCCGTTGACACCACCGGCGCCGGCGACGTCCACGTGGGTGCCATGCTGGCGCGGCTGGCGGCCGGCGACGACCCGGTGGCTGCTGCCGGCTTCGCCAATGTGGCGGCCGCGCTGTCCACCGAGCGCCATGGCGGGGCCAGCGGCCCCACCTCGGAGGCGATCGCCGCGGCAACAGCCCGTCCAAGTCCGATCGCGGCCGTCGGGACCGGACGCTCGGCGCCGCCGACCGCCCGGTGACGTGTGGTGGCGGTCGACGTGACGCTTCCCTGCCGGCGCGACCTCGTTCGAACGTCGCCGGGAGCAGGTCCCGCGCCGCGGGCCCGTGGCCGTGCCGAGGTCGTCGTGCGGCAGGACGAGGTCGTTGTCGAGGGCTCGACGCGGGCAACGCTGTGCACGCCTCGCCCCAGGAGGAGACGCGACGTGAGGTTGCGTTCCGCCGACCTGATCGCAGACGCGACCCACCGTCGTCGAGACCTGGGGCGGCACCGCCGTCGGCTCGCGGCGAGGAGGGGACGCCGGTGCGGAGCGCAGTGAACGACGATGCGGCCGTGCCGGCGGGTCGCTCCCCCACGCCGGCCGCCTTCGCGGCGGTGCGCCAGGACCGGCTGGCCGAAGGTCCGGCGCGGCCGGTGGCGAAGGTGCAACCGGCCTCGGACGAGCACCCCGTGGTGGTCCTCGGCGGGGTGCCGTGCAGCGCCGGCCACCGGCGGGTCCCCGCTGGCGACGTGGCCGCGGTCCCCCGCGCCCAACCGCAGCGCAGCTCCATCGTCAGCACCGGCGCCGCCCATGGTGGGGTGACGGCACTCGCCGGTGTGGTCGGGGAGGCGGCCGAGGCCGGGCACGCTCTCGGTCAGGACCTTCGGGCGCGTCGAGGGATTGAGCCGTGACCAGCCTGGGGCCGCGCCTCGTCGTGGCCGGCACCCGGTCAGGTGCGGGCAAGACGACGGTCGCCACCGGGCTGATGGCCGCGTTCGCCCAGCGGGGGCGTCGCGTGGCATCGGCGAAGGTGGGGCCCGACTTCATCGACCCCGGCTACCACGCGGTGGCCACCGGTCGGTCGCCACGCAACCTCGACCCGTGGATGAGCGGTGCCGACCTCGTGGGCCCCCTGGCGGCCCGGGCAGGAGCCGGCGCCGACCTGCTGATCGTCGAGGGTGTGATGGGACTGTTCGACGGTGCCGCTGACGGCGCCCCGTCGTCGACGGCCGACGTCGCCAAGCTCCTGCAGGCACCGGTCGTCCTGGTGGTCGACGCTGCGTCCACGGGCCAGTCGGTCGCCGCCGTCGTCCACGGGTTCCGGAGCTGGGACCCCGAGGTGCCCCTCGCTGGCGTGATCTGCAACCTGGTGGGCAGCGACGGGCACGAGCGGATGCTCCGGACGGCGCTCGCCGATGCCGGTGTTCCGGTGTACGGCATGCTGCGCCGCGACGACGCCATGCGGTGGCGCAGCCGCCACCTCGGGCTGCTGCCCGTGGCCGAGGACCGTGCCAGCGTCCGTCGGTCGGTGCAGCGGTTGGCCGGTGCGATCGTGGCCAGCTGCGATCTGCCGGGACTGCTCGACCTGGCCCGCTCGGCACCATCGGTGCAGACGGCCCCGCTACCCGAGCCGCGGTCCGTCGTCGACACCGGCGCGGCCCCCCGAGTGGCGGTCGCCTCGGGGCCCGCCTTCAGCTTCTGCTACCCGGACAACCTGGAGGCGCTGCGCGCCGCCGGCGCCGACGTGGTCTCGTTCGACCCATGTGGCGACGAGTCACTGCCGGAAGGGACGGCGGCCGTGCTCGTCGGCGGCGGGTTCCCCGAGATGTTCGCCGAGGAGCTTGCCGCCAACGCTCCGATGCTCGCGGCCGTGTCCGGCCATCACCGTCGTGGCGGCGTGGTCTGGGCCGAATGCGGCGGGCTCCTTTGGCTCGCCCGCACCCTTGACGGCTCGGCCATGGCCGGCATCGTGCCCGCCGCCGCCACCATGGGGTCTCGGCTGGTCCTCGGCTACCGGTCGGCCAGCACCACCACCCGCTCCCCGCTGGGCCCCGCCGGCACAGCCTTGCGCGGGCACGAGTTCCACTACTCGGCCACCGAGCCTGACGGCGACGCGCTGGTCATGGTCGGACGGCACGGGACGACCCCGGGCGGGTTCGCCGCTCCGAATCTCTTGGCTTCGTACCTGCACGTCCACCTGGCGGCGCAGCCGGCCGTCGCCGAGGCGTTCGTGTCCGCGGCAGCGCGGTCGCCGCTCGCCACGTCAGCTGCCGACATTCGGTGATCCGTCACGGCGATAGCACCCGACGGTTCGTGGACGACGGGTCGACGGTGACGCGCACGGCGGCTGCCGACCCGTCCGGGGATCTGGAGGCGGCGCTGGCCGCCGCCAGCGGGGGTCGCTCCGCGACGGAGGCGGTCGGGCCGGCCCCGGAGCTACTCGTCGGGCTCGTGCAGGCCAGGAGGGACGTGGTTGTCCGAAGCGACGTGGTTGTCCGAGGCGACCTGGTTGTCCGAGGCGCCCTGGTCGACGAGGATGCACCGACGCCGAGCCACGTGGACGGGCCGGCGTTCGACCATGCAACCGGGCCAGTGCGATGACCGCGGCGGCGAGCCGGGTGCCGGGCAGCGGCACCGGTCGGATCACGGTGGTGGGGGTGCACGGCGGCTACGTGTACGGGCCGGGGGCCATCGAGGCCGTGGCCCGTGCCGATGTCGTCGTCGGCTCCCGGCGCCAGCTTGCGTCCACGGCGTCGCGGCGTGCACCGTGGTCGGTCACCGTCCTCCTGGCTGGCCCCTTGGAACCCGTCCTGGAGCGGATCGCGGCAGATGTGCGGGCCGGCCGGCGCGTGTGCGTCCTGGCATCCGGCGACCCCGGGTTCTTCGGCATCGTCCGGATGCTGAGCGCCCGCTTCGGTGGCCCGGGCCTGGCGGTCCACCCGGCTCCGAGCAGCGTCTCCCTGGCCTTCGCCCGCCTGGGCCTCAGCTGGGACGACGCTGCCGTCGTCTCGGCTCACGGCCGGCCCCTGGCCGACGCCGTGGCCGCCGTGCGCGCGGCACCGAGTTCCTCGGTGGCCATCCTGACATCCCCGGACAACCCACCCCAAGCGGTGGCGGCAGGGTTGCTGGCTGCCGGGGAGCCGACCGGGACCGAAGGGTCTGCCGTCGTCGCCTGCCGGTTGGGTGAGGACTGCGAGGCGGTGACCGTCGCCGACCTGGCCGCCGTCGCCCGGGGCACGTTCGATCCAATGGCGGTGCTCTGCCTGACCGGGCGGGCGACGCGCTCGCCGGTGCCCAGCCTGGCCTGGGGCCTGCCGGGGCCGGCTGTCTTCGAGGCTGACGGCACGCTCACCGAGGCCGCGGCGCATGCCGTGGTCCTCCGCACGCTCGACCTGCCCCCGCGGGGCGTGCTGTGGGGAGTCGGCGCCGGGAACGGCGCGGTCGGCATCGCGTGCGCCAGGCACCGCCCGGGCCTCGGCGTCTTCGCCGTCGAGCGCGACCCCGAGCGAGCACAGCGGATCCGGTCCACTGCCTTGCGCGAACGGGCCGCCGTCACCGTGGTCGAGGGGACGGCGCCGGACGCGCTCCACGGCCTGCCGGACCCCGACCGCATCTTCGTGGGCGGTTGCGCCGTCGGGGTCCTGCGCGCTGCCCTGGAGCGCCTGCGGCCGGCTGGCCTGGTCGTTGCCGCCTACGTCAACGTCGACCGGGCCGTGGCCGCGGCGTCGGTGCTCGGCAACGTCGTCGAGTTGTCCGTGAGCCGGGGCGTGGCGACGGGGGGCGTGGGCGTCCGCCAGCACGCGGACCAGCCGGTGTTCGTCTGCTGGGGTCCCGACGCCGGCTGAGCCGAGGCGTGGCGATGGCCGGCACCGGTCGGTCCGCGTTCGGCGGGACCGCCGTTGGGGCCGAACGACGCGCCGGGGTGATGGTGCACGGCGCGCCCACCTCGTCATGGTGCACCTATGCTCCTCTCGGTCGACCTGGCCGACGCCGCCGCCGACCTTCTAGGGGACGAGACCCAGGCCTGCCCGGGTACGGTGGGGTGGTCGGCAGCGGCCGGGCGGCCGGAGCACTCAGCAGTCGGCCGCAGCGCTCGACCCCCGTCGACCCGCGGACATGGGACGATCGAAGCATGATCGAGACCGCTCACCATGACGGGACCGCCGTTCTGACCCTGCGCAGCGAGCCGGTGAACGCTTTGGACCTGGCGTTGCTCGGCGCCGTGCCCGAGGCCTTGAGCGCCGTCGCCGACGCTCGCGCCGTCGTGCTGACGGGCAGCGGGCGCTCGTTCTCGGCCGGGGTCGACCTGCACCGGATCGTCGAGGGCGGCCCTCGGTACGTCGAGAGGTTCCTGCCGGCGCTCAGCGACGCGGTGCTCGCCGTCTTCGACCACCCGAAGCCGGTCGTCGCCGCCGTGAACGGCCATGCCCTGGCCGGCGGCTGCGTGCTGGCGGC
>JAJZYI010000120.1 GCA_021798135.1 Actinomycetes bacterium
GCGCCGGCGGGGCACCGCCCCGTGGTCGTCTGCTGGTGTCGTGCGCACGTCGTTCCCTCAGCTGGCGGTGGTGGCGTCGATGGTGACGATGGGCTGGTCGAGGTGGAGGTTGCCGGTCGAGCCGTCGAAGGGCGCGTCGCCGAAGGCGAACACCCCGCCGTCGGCGGCCACCAGCCAGTAGCCGCCGCCGTCGGGTGTCGCCGCCATGCCGACCACCGGCTGGTTGAGCGGCCTGCCGCCCATCGAGCCGAGGTAGGCGGCGTCGCCGAAGGCGAAGACGCCGCCGTCGCGAGCGACGAGCCAGTAGCCGCCGCCGTCCGGTGTCGCCGCCATGGCGACGATGGGCTGGCGCAGGGGCTCGCCCCCCATGGAGCCGTCGAAGCGGGCGTCGCCGAAGGCGAACACCCCGCCGTCGCCGGCGACGAGCCAGTAGCCGCGGCCGTCGGGCGTCGCCGCCATCCCCACCACGTCCGACACGTGCACGCCCAGCGCCGGCAGCGACCCGGCGTACGCGGCGTCGCCGAAGGCGAAGATGCCGCCGTCGCCGGAGACGAGCCAGTAGCCGCGGCCGTCGGGCGTCGCCGCCATCCCCACCACGTCCGACACGTGCACGCCCAGCGCCGGCAGCGACCCGAAGTACCCGGCGCCGCCGAAGGCGAAGACCGCCCCGTCGGCACCGACCGCCCAGTAGCCGCCGCCCGGGGCGGCCACGGAGCCGACGACGTCCGACACGTGCACCCCGTCGGCGGGGAGCGAGCCGGCGTAGGTGGCGGCCCCGAAGTCGAAGACGCCGCCGTCGGCCGCCACCATCCGGTAGCCCGAGGACCCGCCGGCGGCCCGCACCGGCACGACGGCGAACCGGTCGGCGACGGTGGCGGCGCTGCTCCCGGCCGTCGTGGTGACGGTGACGTCGACGGTGCCGGCGACGCCGGCCGGCACGGTGGCCTCGATCTCGCCGTCCGACACCACCGTGAAGCTGCTCGCCGCCACGGGGCCGAAGTCGACGGCGCTGGCACCGGCGAAGCCGCTGCCCCGGACGGTGACCACGGTGCCCGGCGCTCCGGCGGCCGGCGACACGCCGGTCACGGCGGGCCCGCCACCGGTGGCAGCACCGCCGCCGCCGCTGCCGCTCGAGCCGCTCCCGCCGCCCGGACCGCTGCCCGAGCCGCTCCCACCTCCCGAGCCGCTCCCACTGCCCGAGCCGCTGCCCGAGCCGGGACCGCCGCTCGGGGCGGACGTGAAGGTGAAGGCGAGGGCCGGAGCCGTCGTCTGGGCGCCCGACGCCGTCTGGACGGTCACGGTGACCGCCACCTTCCCGGGCAGCGACGCCGGGGTGACGACCGTGAGCTCGGTGCCCGCCGCGTTCACGCCGCTGGCCGGGACGGTGGTCGAGCCGAAGTGCACGGCCGCCGGGCCGTCGGCGAGCCCGGTGCCGGTGATGGTCACCGTCGTGCCGCCCGCCGTCGGGCCCGAGGTCGGCAGCAGGCCGCTGGCCGTCGGCGCCGGTACGACATAGGCGAACTGGTCGCTGCCGGGCGACGCCGGCGTGCTGGGGCCGGCCGCGGTGGTGACCACGACCCGGACGACCCCGACGGCCCCCGACGGCGGAGCCGTCACCGTGCACGTGAGGCCGCTGGCGTCGCAGGCCACGTGCGTGGCGGGCACGGCGCCGAAGTCCACCGTGCTGGGCGCGCCGGCGATGGCGAGGTCGGTGCCGGTGACGGTGACGACCGTGCCGCCCGCGGCCGGGCCGGACCCCGGCGAGACCGAGGCGACGACCGGGGGCGGTGGCAGGAAGGTGACCGTCGCCGTCTGGGCGAGCTTGAGCGGTCCGGCCGTGTCGACGGCCACGAACGTGACGGCTTCGGCCGTCGTGTCGGTCACCTCGAAGCGGACGGTGCCCGTGCAGTCCGACACGCCGGGCGCCGCGGCCGTCGCGCACCCCGACACGCTGGTCGGGATGGCGACGGGCGTGATGGTGGCGTGGCCGCCGGTCGCCTGCGACAGCAGCACCCGGTCACCGGCGATCGGCATGCCCGGGTCGAGGGTGACGGTCACGACGTCGGTGCCCGCCGCCGTGGCCCCGCCGTTGTCGGTGGCCGTGGGCCGCAGGGCGACGACCGTCGACGAGGTCGCCTCGTCGGGGATGAACCGAACGGCGGCCGTCTGGACGAGGACGGCGCCGGTCGTGGTGTCGGTCGCCCGCAGGGTGACCGGCTGGGCGGTCGCGTCGGTGACGGCGAAAGCCACCTGGCCGTTGCAGTCCGACGTCCCGGCGGGCGCCTGCGTGGCGCAGCCCGACGCCGAGTCGGGGATCTCCTGCGGGACGACGGTGGGCGTGCCCGCGGTGGGCGCGAGCGAGACCTGGTGGCCCGGGGAGATGGCGCCGGCGGCGTCGCGCAGGGTGACGGTCACCGTCACGGTCCCCTCCGCCCCGGCCGCGCCGGCCAGGGCGGTGGTGGGCGCGGCGGCGACCGTGGACTGGCCCGCCTCCGTGGGGACCGGGGCGAAGTCCACGGTGGCGTAGGGGCCGAGCGGCGCCCCGCCCGGGTAGTCGGTGGTGTCGACGACGCCGTAGGTCACGGCGCCGGGCGTGGTGGCCGTGACCGAGAAGGTCACCTGGCCGTTGCAGTCGGTGGTGCCGGCCGGCGCCTGGGAGGCGCAGCCGGAGGTGGCGTCGGGGATGGCGACCGGCGTGGCGGTCGACGGCCCCGAGCCCGCCGCCGGGCACGGCCCGGCGCCGGGGACCGTCCCGGCCGCCTGGGTCAGGCAGAGCTGCTTGCCGGCGATCGGGTCGCCCGCCGCGTCGCGTAGCGTGACGGTGACGGTGCCTGCCGAGACGCCGTCGGCGAGGATCGTGGCCGGCGGGGCCGGCGTGGCGGTGACGGTGGTGGTCCCGACCGAGGGCGTGGTGGTGAAGGCGACGGCGGCGGTCTGGCCGATCGTCACGCCGTCGGTGGTGTCGGTGGCGGTGTACGTGGCCGTCTCGAGCGTGCCGTCGGTGACGGCGAAGGCGACCTGCCCGTTGCAGTCAGACGTCCCGGCGGGTGCCTGGCTGGCGCAGCCCGACGACGAGTCGGGGATGGCGACGGGTGTGACGACGGAGTGCGACGTCGTGGCGAGCGTCACGGTCCTGCCGGCGGCCCGGTTGCCGGCCGCGTCGCGCAGGGTGACGGTGACCGTGGCCGCGGCGGACCCGTTGGCGAGGGCCGAGGTCGGGTCGGCGACAACGGTGGAGCGGCCGGCCGAGGCGGGCCCCGCCACGAAGCTCACGGTCGCGGTGCCGGGAACCGCCCCGGTCACCGGCGTCCCCGTGCCCGGCGGCGTCCCCGCGTAGGTGGCGGCGAGGGTCACGGTCTGGAGCGCGGCGTCGGTCACGTCGAAGGTCGCCTGGCCGTTGCAGTCCGTGGTGCCGGCGGCGGGCGCCGTGGCGCAGTGCGACGCCGAGGTCGGGACGGCGACAGCCTGGACGACGGCGCTCGACGCCGTGCCGGCCGCGGGCATGAGCGACACCGCCATGCCGGGCACCGGGTTGCCGTTGGCGTCGCGCAGGGTGACCGTGACCACGGCGGGCGCGCCGCCGGCCACCGCCGTCTGCGACGTCGGGGCCACCGAGCTGCCGGCCCCGACGGGCGCGGTGGCCCCGAACGTGACGGTCGCCGTGAACGGCGGCTGGCTGAACGTGCCCCCGGAGAGCGGGTCGAGGTCGTCGATGCCGAAGGTCACCGTCTCGGCGGTCGGGTCGGTCACCTCGAAGCGGACCTGGGCCACCTGGACGGACCTGCCGCCGATGTCGGCGGTGACCGGCGTGCTCCCGGTGCACCCGGTGCCGGGCACCGCCCCCGCCAGGCTGCTGCACCCGGTGCCGCCCAGCGGCGTGATGGTCCCGGACGTGAACAGGTGCTTGCCCGGCGACGGCGTGCCGCCGATCGGCGTGAGGGTGATCGGCTGGCCGAGGTCGGGGTTCTCGTACTGGTCGGCCAGGTCGACGGTGACCAGGCTGGCCGTGGTGCCGTCAGCTGGCACCGCCAGCGGCACGGCGGTCACCTGCGAGAACGTCGCCACGGGCGAGCCAGCGACCCACGTGACCGTGACCGAGCCGGGTATCGGGCTGCCCAGGGTGTTGTCGTAGGCGGTGAAGGTGGCGCGCTCCGCGGTCGTGTCGACGTAGGTGACCGTCTCCTGGCCGCTCTGGTCGGTGCTGGTGGGCTGCGGGCTGCTCGGCGACGGGGTGGCGCCGCCCGGGTTCTCGACGATGGAGACGTTCTCGCCGTTCACCGGGTTGCCGTACTCGTCGAGGCTGGTGACGGTGAGGCTGACGCCGTTGGTCGTGCCGACCACGGCGGTGGTCTGCGAGGCGGCGATCGACGAGAACTGCAGGTCGGCGCCGGCGCTGTCGAAGGCCAGGCCCTGGTCGGGCTCGCCGGGCGGGCCGGTGCTGGCGGAGCTCGAGACCGTGAAGTCGGCGGCCGGGTACTGGTAGGGGTTGGACGACGAGGCCCCGGTGGTGAGCTCGGGCGGGTTCTGCACGCCCATGACGAAGAGGCCGAAGGTGGCGCCCTGGCTCACGCTGAAGGGCACGGGGATGGTCACCTTGTTGTTGCTGAGCCGCACCACGGCGGGGGGGTGCTCGACCGGCACCCCGCCCGCCGACTCGCACACCCAGAAGTTCACGATGCCGAGATACGAGCACGCGTTGGCGAGCACGTAGTCGGTGGGGCTGCTCGGGAAGACCGTGCCGGCCGGTGCCGTCAGGGTGACGGAGTCGTCGCCCGACGCGTTGGCGACCAGGCCACCGCTGTTCTGCGGCGAGATGCCGTACTGCCAGACCGCCGTGGCGGTGGCCGCCGGGCAGTTGGCGACCGTCGGGCACGGCGTGTTGCCGTACGGGACGTTCTGGGCCGAGGTCAGCCCGAAGCTGGCAGGCCACGGCGCGCCGACGCCGGCGCTGGCGGTGATCGCCGTGTGGCTCTGCCCGTCGCGGTTGTTGACGGTGCCGTCGCTGGCCGTCTGCAGGAAGCTGACGCTCACGGCCGGGGAGCTGGCCGCGGCGGCCTGGGGACCGAGGCCGAGCGCGCCGGTGCCGGCGACACCGCCGAGGGCGCCCGCCACCACGGCGAGGCCGGCGGCGAGCCTGGCGGAGCGGCGGGCCAGTGACCCCGGGGAGACGGCGAGGACGCGCAGAGCTCGGAGCATCGGGTCGACGGTACGGTGCGGCCCGTGCCGTTGCATCCGGGAAACACACGGATCGTTACGGACCGTGGCGGCCCGGACCCGGCTTTTCGCCACTCAGCACGGTTGTACGACCACTCTGCAGGCCGAGGGGCCGGGACGGCCTCGCACGCCGCCTCCGCCGGTGCCCGGGTCCACGGTGCTGCCGCCGGCCGACGGGCGCCCGCCGCACGCACGCCGCTCGCCGCTGCCGGTCCGGCTGTCGGTGCCCGCCCGCCGTGGGCTCGCCGCTGCCGGTCCGGCTGTCGGTGCCCGCCCGCCGTGGGCTCGCCGCTGCCGGTTCGGCTCGAGGTGCCCGGCGGCGGCTGCTCGCCCGGCTACCGGTGCTCGGCGGCGAGCACGCCTCGCCGGCGCAGCTCGGCCTTGGACCGCACGCCGAGCTTGCGGTACACGACGGCCAGGTGGGTCTCGACCGTCCGGGGCGACACGCGCAGCGCGTCGGCGATCTCGCGCGTGGTGGCGCCCGACACGGCCAGGCGGGCCACCCGCGCCTGCTGCGGGGTGAGCGCCAGGCCCTCAGGTCCCGAGCGCCGGCGACGCCCGCCCGCGGCCGTCAGCTCGGCCTGCGCGGCCACCGCCAGGTCGGCGGCGCCGGCGGCCTCCGCGACCTGCAGCGCCTCGGCGAGCAGCGCCCGGGCTGCCACGGGCTGCCGGCGGCGGCGCAGCCAGGACCCGTGGCGCACCAGGACCCCGGCGCGGTCCAGCGGGTTCACGGGCGCCATCGCCGCGGCGGCGCGGTAGAGCCGGTCGGCCTCCTCGTCGTCGCCCCGGGCTTCTGCCAGCCCCGCACGCGCTGCCGTGGCGACCATGAGGGGCCACCGCTGGGCGGACGGGACCTGCAGATGCTGCACGAGCCGCTCGACCCGGTCGAGGCGGCCGTCGGCCAGCCAGGACTCGGCGGCGTCGGCCGCCCAGGGCACCAGGCCGGGCTCGGCCACGCCCAGGCGCTCGAGCCGCGACGCGACGGACTCGTGGACGTCGGCGGCGGCACCGGCCTGCCCCGTGGCCAGCAGCCCCTTCGCCTCCGACAGGGCGGCGACGACGTCGACCATCCACGGCCGGGTCCCCGCCGGCGGCAGCGACTGGCGCACGTCGTCGGCCTCGTCGTGGCGGCCGAGCCAGGACAGCGCCCAGGCGCGCAGCGCGGCGACGTAGCCGGCGAGCAGCGGTGCCGTGGCGCCTCGGGCCTCGACCGCGTCGGCGGCGGCGAGCGCGTCGGCTGGCCGGCCGAGGCGCAGCAGCATGCCGATGCGCACGACCTCCAGGGGGCAGGTGGCCCACAGGGCACCCTGCGAGGTGAACCTGCCGACGCCCTCGTCGACGACGGCGGCGGCGTCGTCGAACTGCTCCAGGGCGGCCGCGGCCCCGGCGTACATGAACAGGACGTTGTGCGACGCGACCTCGACCGGCTCCCCTCGCTCCAGGCGGCGGCGGGCGGCGGCCGCGCAGCGGGCCAGCTCCGCGAGCCCGCTGCGGTCCCCGCAGTGCAGCCGGTACGACGACCGGGCCGCCTGCAGCTGCTCGCGGTGCTCGGACCGTGGCGCGGGCCCCAGGTCCACGTCCAGCGCCTGCAGGGCGGCAGCGGGCCCCTCGATCTCCCACACGACGTGGCACCGCTCGAGCACCAGGCCCGGCGGCAGCGGGCCCCGCCGGCCGAACCCGGCCACGGCGTCGTCGTAGGCGGCGAGCGCCCCGTCGAGGTCCCCCGCGTAGGCCTGGGCCTGGGCCGCCCCGACCAGCAGGTCGTCACGCCCCACCTCGGGTGCCCGACGGCCCAGCAGGCGTCGCCACACCTCGACGGCCTCGGCCGGCTGCCCGGCGACGAACAGGGCCCGGGCGTAGCGCTCCAGCAGGCTGGCCGGCGGGACCGCCCCGGACAGGTCCACGGCCGAGCGCAACCGGGCCAGGCCGCTGTCCAGGGCACCGCTGCGCAGCGCCGCCTCCCCGGCGTCGCGCAGCACCGCCACGGCGAGCGGCTCGCCGACGAGGTCGGCGGCCACGGCGTGGGGAGCGGCGGCCTCGGCGTCGGCCATGCCGACGAGCGCCGCGAAGGCGCGCTCGTGCAGCAGGCGGCGACGGGCCGGCGCCATGTCGCCATACACCGCCGACGCCAGCAGGTCGTGGGAGAACGCCACCCGCGAGCTGCCGGCCTCGCGCAGGACGCCCGCCAGGAGCAGGATGTCGACGCCGTCGGCGAAGACCTCCGCCGGCAGGTCCGCCACCGCCCGGCCGACGCCGAGCGGCGCCATGCCGCCGACGACGGCGACGGCCTGCGCCGCCGTCACGGCATGGTCGGGCAGCCCGGCGAGGTGGCGGAGGAGCAGCGCCGTCTGCATCGCCGCGGCGCTGCCAGCGCCGGGGCGCGGCAGGCCGCCGTCGAGCGCGACCGAGCGCGCCGCGTGGGCCACCAGCAGGGGGTTCCCCTTGGTGATGGCCCAGGCCCGCCAGGCGACGTCGACGTCCAGGGGCTGCCCGAGGATGCCGCTCATCATGGTCGCGGTGGCTTCCGGCCCGAGCGGGGCGAGCCGCTCGCTGGCCACGGGCACCTCCGCCGCCAGGTGGCGCACCATCGTGGCGGCGCCGTCGGGCCACGGTCGCATGGCAGCCACGACCGCCACGGGCAGGGACCGGAGCCGGCGAGCCAGGAAGCCCACCACGGCGAGCGAGTCGGGATCCGCCCAGTGGAGGTCGTCGAGGAGCACGAGCAGGGGGCCGGCCGACGCCGCCCGGCGCAGCTCGGCCCGGGCCTGGCCGAACAGCGCGGCGCGCCGTTCGATGAGGTGGAGGGCCTCGTCGTCCGGGCCGGTCGCCAGGGCCAGGTGCGGTGCCGTCCGGCGGTCCAGTCCCAGCCACTGCTCCACGTAGGCGAAGGGCAGGTCCTGCTCGGGGACGCTGCCCCGGGCCCACGCGACCCGGAACCCGGCGGCGAGGGACGCCGCGGCGTCGAGCACGGCCGTCTTGCCCGTGCCGGCCTCCCCGGTCAGCGCGACGAACGCACCGCGGCCGGCACGGGCCGAGGCGAGCGCCTCCCGGACGGCGGCGAGCTGACTGGCGCGCTCGAACAGGGAGAGGGCGGGCAACGACGCCGCGCCTGGCGCCGGGACGCCGGGAGGCTGCGGCCGGTGGGCGGGCCGGGCGCCGGCGCTGGGGAGGCTGACGCCGGGGACGACGACGCCGGCGCCCTCGCCGCCGGGCAGGGCGGGAGCCGCGACGTCGTCACCTCCGCCAGGCGCACCTCCCGGTCGCCAGGCAGTGCGTTGCGTGCGCGCTCCCATGGGTCTCCGCTTCCCTGTCGGTCGGCCCCGTCGGTCCGATTGGCCTCGTTCCGGGTCGACCGGAACACCACGCTTTGTAACAGAGCACGCACGGCGCGATCAATCGCGCGCGCTCCGAACAATTGTCTCGGCGGGTGTCGCAAGCAGGGGGAAGCTCCAGAACGGCGTTCTGCTTGGTGGTGGTGATCCGTGGCGACCACTCGCCGCAGCGGTGTCGTCCAGCACGATCCGTGACCGCCCACGGCCGACGCCGTGCCCCCGCCGGCGACGGCCGCCCGGGCGCGCCAGGCGCGACAGGGGTGCAGCGCTCGCGGGGGGACCCGGCGGCAGGCGGCAGGCGGCAGGCGGCAGGCGGCAGGCGGCAGGCGGCAGGCGGCAGGCGGCAGCTAGAGCTTGGCGAGCACCGCGGAGCAGGCGCTCACGTCGACGCCGGCACCGGTTTCCACGTCAAGGGAGGTCACCACGCCGTCCTTCAGCACCGCGGCGTAGCGCTGCGACCGCAGGCCGAGCCCGAAGCCGGACCCGTCGAGCTCCAGGCCCATCGCCCGGGCGAAGTCGCCGTTGCCGTCGGCCAGCATGGTGATGCCGCTCGCACCCTGGGCGTCCGCCCAGGCCTGCATGACCCAGGCGTCGTTCACCGCCACGCAGGCGATGGTGTCGACGCCCTTGGCGCGCAGCTCGTCGGCGTGCTCGACGTACCCGGGCAGGTGGATCTTGGAGCAGCCGGGGGTGAAGGCACCGGGGACGGCGAACAGCACGACCGTGCCCGTGCCCAGGACATCGCCGGTGCGGACCGGCTGGGGCCCGTCGGGACCCATGGTGCGCAGCTCGACGTCGGGGATGCGGTCTCCAACCTTGATGGCCATGCGGGCCACCCTAGCGACACGGGCTCGCCGTCGATGCGCGCGCACGGCACCGCGCACCACGGCGTGTGCACGGCACCGCGCACCACGGCGTGTGCACGGCACCGCGCACTACAGCCCGCGCACGGCACCGCCCACCACGGCGTGTGAAGAGCGCCGCGGGGCAGCACGCACGCACGGCACCGCCCACCACGGCGC
>JAJZYI010000121.1 GCA_021798135.1 Actinomycetes bacterium
GGCGGCAGCGCCCCCGCCCGGCAGGCGGCGGCCCGGACCGGTCGGGCCCCGGCCTCCGGCGCGACGGCGCCCGGGCACGTGCCCACCGGGTTCGCCGGGCAGGTCGACGCCGTCTACCGCGGCCTGGTCAGCACGGTCGCCGCGCTCGACGCCCGCGACCCGGCCCAGCTCGCCAGCGCCGGGCAGCTCCCCTCCGCGTCCCAGTTCGCGGCGGACGTCGCCGGGCTGCAGCCCGCCGAGCTCGCCGTGCTGTACCGGGCGGCCAGGCACGACGGCCGCTGGTCCAGCGTCGTCGCCGACGTGGGCCGGATGGCGGCCAGCGCCGCGACGTCGCCAGCCGGCTCGACGTCGCCAGCCGGCTCGACGTCGCCCGCCGGCTCGACGTCGCCAGGCGGCTCGACGTCGCCCGCCGGCTCGACCTCGCCCGCCGGGGGCAGCCACCCCCTGACGGCGCACGTCTCGCCGGGCCCCGGGGTGCCGGCGAGCACGTTCCCGCCCGCGGAGCCGTCCGGGAGCTTCCCCGCGCCGCCCGCCCCGTACCAGCCGACGGCGCCGGTCGGCCCCTACGCGCCGACGTCGTGCCCGGCCGGCGCGCCGGGCGGGCCGTCGGTGGCCCCGGGCGACAGCGCCATCTTCGCCGCCCAGCTCACCAACGACGTGGCCGCCAACGTCGCGCAGGACGTGCCCGACACCATCACCGTCATCATCGCCGGCGAGGGGACGAGCATCCCCGACCCGGCGAAGTACATCGCCGAGGCGGTGCAGCTCGCCGCCGTCATCACCCTCGACACCTTCAACTACGTCCAGGCGGTCGCCAACGACTGCGACACGGCCAACCGCGACGGCTACCTCGCCAACATCGACAACACCACGGTCAACGTCTACGACCTGCTCACCATGGTCGAGGGCACGCTCGACCACGTCGAGAGCAGCATCAACACCATCTCGCAGCGCCTGGGCGTGCTGCAGCAGACGATGGACGCGCAGCTCACGATCGCCATCGAGCAGTCCCTGAGCGCGCCCCTGTCGTCGATGCCGAACCTGGCCTTCGAGCTGCCGGCCTCGGTCGGCGGCAACCTCGACTCCACGCCCATCGGCGTGCAGCAGGTCGTCCACGCGGCGGTGCGGGCCCGGCTCACCGCCGGCGCGCCGGTGAACGCCGCCGCCAGGCAGTTCCTCGCCATGGGCGACGCGGCGCTCGCCGCCGGCGACTACAAGGTCGCCTTCGCCGACTACCACCAGGCCTACCTGCAGGCGGTCGGGCCGTGACCGGCACCTGCACCCCGGCGCTCCGGGGACGCACCAACCAGGAGGTCCCGTGCACCGCACCGACCCGGCCGGACCTCGGGGAGCCGGTCGTGCACCGCGCGACCCGAGCCCGGTGCACCTGCGCGTGGTGCTCACCACCGACCCCGGGGGCCGCCCGGCCGGCGTCGTCGAGGGCGACGACGGCAGGAGCGTCGCCTTCGTGGGCTGGCTCGAGCTCATGGCCGAGCTCGCCCGGTCCCTCACCGACCCCGGCCGCCCCCGCCTGGCGCGCTGACCTGCGGCCCCACGGCCCGGCGCGGCTGGCCGCGGCCGGGCCCGCCGCCGGCGGCCGGGCCGCCGCCCGGGCGCACCGACACCCCGCACCACCCGCAGCAGTGCCCGCCGGGCACGTGACGAGGAGCTGACATGCACGGACAGCCACAGCGACAGGCAGCGCAGGAGAGGCGGCCGGCGGCGACGCCGGCCCGCCGGCGCAACCGGCTCGCCCAGGCGGCCTCGGCGGCCCTCGTCGCCGTCCCCATGGCGGTGGCGGGGCTGGTGGCGGGCACCGCCGGCACGGCCGCGGCCGTCGCGCCGCCCGCAGGCCCCGACCCGACCCTCCTCGTCGGCTCCTTCGTCGGCGCCGGCTCGGCCGCCGGCGTGGTGCAGGGCTTCAGCACCGGCACGCTCGCCGCCGTCGGGCCCGCCGGCGGCGTCGGGGTCGGCGGCGAGCCGTGGACCATGGCCATCACCCCGAACGGCGCCACGGCGTACGTCGGCAACTTCGACTCGGGGACCGTCACCCCCGTCAACCTCGGGGCGTCCACCCTGTCGACCGGCACGGACCTGTGCCTGCCGAGCGACACCTGCAACCCAGCGGTCGTCACGGAGCCCGAGGCCGTCGCCGTCACGCCCGACGGCACCGCCGCCTACGTGGCCAACTCCGCCGCGAGCACGGTCAGCGAGATCTTCCTGACCGGCAGCAGCGCCCCCAAGGTGGCCACCACCCCGCTGGCCCTGCCGCCGGGCAGCGAGCCCGACGCGATCGCCATCACGCCGGACGGGTCCACCGCGTGGGTGGCGGACTACGGCACCAGCACCGTGGTGCCCATCGAGCTCGACAACAACGACGCCGTCGGCTCGCCCATCGTCCTGCCGGCGCACAGCAACCCCACCGGGCTCGCCGTCACCCCCGACGGCAAGCACCTGCTCGTCGCCGACTCCGGCAACGGCGAGGTGACCGACATCACCCTGGCCACCGGCGCGCAGGCCAGCTTCCCGCTGGAGCCCGCCGCCTCCGGCGCCGCGCCCGAGCCCTGGGCCGTCGCCATCACCCCGCACGGGACGACGGCGTGGGTGACCGACGCCGCCAACAACGTGCTCGTGCCGGTGCACATCGCCAGCGACACCGCCGGCACGCCCGTCGCCGTCGGCCAGCACCCCGTCGCCGTGGCCGTCGCTGCCACCGCCGCCGGCCCGACCGCCTACGTCGCCGACCAGTTCTCGAACGAGGTGTCCGTGGTGGACGTCGGCGCGGCGACGCCGAAGCAGACGGCGACCATCCCGACCGCTCCCGGGCCCGACACGCTGGCGGTGACGCCCGCGCAGGCACCGGTGGCCGCCTTCACCGACACGCCGGGCACCTCCGGCGGCGCCACCGCCTTCGACGCGTCGGCGTCGCACACCACCCCGGCGGGCGGCGCCCTCAGCTACACGTGGGACTTCGGCGACGGCAGCGCACCGGTCACGGTCGCCGTGCCCACCACCACCCACACCTACGCCGCGCCCGGCCTCTACCAGGTCACGCTGACGGTCACCGACGCGCTGGGCGCCTCCACCACCGTCGACTACACGGGCCAGACCGTGAGCATCGACGGCGGGCCGAGCGCCACCGTCACCCAGCCGGTCGCCATCGCCGCGCCGCTGTCCAACGCCGCCCCCGAGGCCCTCGTCACCGGCGGCACCGCGGGCGACGCCGTGCCCTACACGCTCGACCCCGCGGGCACCCCGGCCGCCAGCCAGGGCACGCCCGTCCCGACCGGCGCCTCCTCGGACCCGACGGCCGTGGCCATCGGGCCGCACGGCCACACCGCCTACGTGGTCGACACCGCCACCGGCAAGCTCGTGCCCGTCGACATGCGCACGGGCACGACGGCGCCGCCGGCCAACTGGATCCCCGCCGGCACCGGGGCCGACGCCGTCGCCGTGGCGCCCGACGGCGCCGACGCGTACGTCGTCGACGGGGGCACGAGCAGCGTGACCGACGTCACCCTCGCCAGCGGCGGCACGTCCACCATCGCCGTCCCCTCCGCGGGCGGCTCGGACCTGAACGCCATCGCCGTCGACCCCGCCGGCACGACCGCCTACGTGACCGACGGCACCAACGACACGATCACCCCCATCGACCTGCACACCCGGCTCGCGGGCACCCCGGTGGGCTCGGCCGGCGCCGCCACCTTCGTCGGGCCCGACGCCATCGCCGTCGCCCCGGCGGGCGGCACGGCCTACGTGGTCGACGCGGGCACGCCCGGGACCGCCGGGGGCGTCACCGTCGTCGACATCTCGGGCGCCACCCCGGTGCCGAAGAGCACCGTCACGCTGGGCGGCCCCGGCGGCCACCCCGACGCCATCGCCGTGGCACCCGACGGCGCGCACGCCTACGTCGTCGACTCGCCGCTCGGCGGGCCGGCCACGATCACGCCGCTCGCCCTGGCCGCGGGGAGCGCCGTCGCCGGCGCGCCGGTCGCCGCCGGGAGCGTGACCGCCGGCGGGCAGTCCTACACCGTCATGGCGCTGACCGGTGTGGCCGTCACCCCCGACGGCAGCACCGCCTACGCGGTGGGCACCGCCACCGACGCCGGCGGCGCCTCCGTCGACGTGGTCGTGCCGTTCGCGCTCTCCGGACGCGCCCCGGTCGCCGGGACGCCCGTGGTGATGCCGGCCGGCACCGGGCCCACCGCCATCGCCATCACCGCCGACCGGGCGCCGATCGCCGCGCTGCAGGCCCCCGCCGCGCCGGTGGCGGCGGGCAGCACGGTGGACTTCGGCGCCCTGGCGTCCTCCAACCCGTCGTCGCCCATCGCCACCTACGCCTGGGACTTCGGCGACGGCACGCCCGTGGTGACCACCGGCACGCCGGGCGTCGCGGCGACGGCCGCCGACGCGCAGACGACGCACGCCTACGCGGTGGCCGGGACCTACACGGCCTCGGTCACGCTCACCGACACGGCCGGCACCTCGACCACGGCCGTCTACACCGGCCAGAGCATGGTGCGCGACGGCGGCCCGCAGGCCACGCAGCAGCAGACCGTCGTCGTCTACCCGACCGTCACCAAGGTCGTCGACGCGGTCTCCGGCAGCGGCGTGGGCGCCGCCGGCGACAAGGTCACGGTCGTCGGCACCGGCTTCTCGACGGCGGCGGGCGCCACCACCGTCGACTTCGGCGCCCACACCGCCTCGGCCGTGTCGTGCCCGACCACCACGTCGTGCACGGCGGTCGTGCCCGCCGGCACCGGCACCGTCGACGTCACCGTCACCGTCGGCGGGCAGACCAGCCCGGTCGCCCCGCCCGGTGACCGGTTCACCTACCTGCCGACCGTCACCTCCGTCAGCCCGACCCACGGGCCGACCGGTGGCGGCACCGCCGTGGCGATCGACGGGACCGGCTTCTCGACGTCGGCGGGTGCCACCGCCTTCGACTTCGGCCCCGGGAACCCGGCGACCAAGGTGGCCTGCGCCAGCACCACGCAGTGCACCGCGCTCACGCCGGCGGGCACCGGCACCGTCGACGTCCGGACCACCGTGACCGCCGGCGGCACCGCGCTCACCAGCCGCCCGAACCCGCCGCACGACCAGTTCACCTACGGCACCGGTGGTGGCGGTGGCGGTGGTGGCGGCGGCCCCGTCTTCCCGCCGTCGACCGTCCCCGTCGTCACCGGCGTCACCCCGGCGACCGGCCCCGCCGGCGGCGGCACGGCGGTGACCGTCAGCGGCGACAACCTGTCGGTCGCCGGCAGGAGCACCACGATCGACTTCGGCACCGGCAACCCCGGCACCGCCGTGGACTGCGTGACGCCCAGCTCGTGCACCGTCGTGTCGCCGGCGGGCACCGGCACGGTCGACGTCACCGTCACGACGGCCGACGGGACCAGCGCCGTCACGCTGGCGGACCGGTTCGTCTACACCGCCACCGCGGCCGGCGGGTCGTCGGGCGGCGCGCTGCCGGTCGTGACCTCGGTCTCGCCCGGCTACGGCGCCCCCGGCACCGACGTGGTCGTGACCGGCACCGGCTTCAGCGGGGTCACCGCCGTCGACTTCGGCACGAGCGGGGCGTCCAGCTTCACGGTGGCGTCGCCCACCCGGATCGACGCCACCGTGCCGGCCGGCGTGACGGGCACGGTCGACGTCACCGTCACCACCGGCGCCGGCACCAGCGCCACGTCGCCCGGCGACCGCTTCACGGTCGTGCCCCTGCGGGCTGCCGGCGGGTCCGCGGGCTACCGGATGGTGGCGGCCGACGGCGGCGTGTTCGACTTCGGGGCGGCCCAGTACCTCGGGTCGCTGCCCGGCGACCACGTGGCCGTGTCCGACATCGTGGCCTCGGCGTCGACCCCCGGCGGCGGCGGCTACTGGGCCGCCGGCGCCGACGGCGGCGTGTTCGCCTTCGGCGACGCCGGGTACTTCGGGTCCGAGGGCGGCAAGCACCTCAACGCGCCGATCGTCGGGATGGCGGCGACGCCGGACGGCGGCGGGTACTGGCTGGTGGCCGCGGACGGCGGGATCTTCTCGTTCGGCAATGCCGGGTACTTCGGGTCCGAGGGCGGCAAGCACCTCAACGCGCCGATCGTGGGGATGGCGGCGACGCCGGACGGCGGCGGCTACTGGCTGGTGGCCGCGGACGGCGGGATCTTCTCGTTCGGCGACGCCGGGTACTTCGGGTCCGAGGGCGGCAAGCACCTCAACCAGCCGGTGGTGGGCATCGCCGCCACCGCCGACGGCGGCGGCTACTGGCTGGTGGCACGCGACGGCGGGATCTTCGCCTTCGGCGACGCCACCTTCATGGGCTCGACCGGGGACCTGATCCTGGCCCGGCCCATCGTCACCATCGCCACGGTCGCCGGCTGAGCCCGGCGGTCCGGCACCCGGCAGCGAGCCGGGAGCGACAGGGCTCCGCCCGCCGGCACGCGCCGGCGGGCGGAGGCGCGTCGGCAGCCGTGCCGAGGGCGACGCGGGCTGCCGGTGCCGCGGGGAGCCGTGCCGAGGGCGACGCGGGCAGCCGGTGCTGCGCGGAGGCGGCGGTCGGCCACGCTGGACGGGACGCCTAGCATTGGCGCCATGCGTGTAGGGATTGTCGGTGCAACGGGACAGGTCGGCGGGGTGATGCGGTCGGTGCTCGTCGAGCGGGCGTTCCCGGTCGACGAGCTCCGCCTGTTCGCGTCGGAGCGGTCGGTCGGCAGGCGCCTGGCGTGGGGCGGCGGCGAGGTCGCCGTGGAGGACGCGGCGACGGCGGACTACACCGGGCTCGACGTGGTGCTCATGTCGGCGGGCGGGGCGACCTCCAAGGCGCTCGCGCCCCGGATCGCCGACGCCGGTGCGACCGTGATCGACAACTCGTCCGCCTGGCGCATGGACCCCGACGTGCCGCTGGTCGTGCCAGAGGTGAACGCCGGGGACCTGGCGTCGGTGCCGAAGGGCATCGTGGCCAACCCCAACTGCACCACGATGGTGGCCGTCGTGGTGCTGGCGCCGCTGCACCGGCGGGCGGGGCTGCGCCGGATGGTCGCCTCGACGTACCAGGCGGTGTCCGGCGCCGGGCTCGCCGGCGTGCGCGAGCTGCACGACCAGCTCCGCAAGACCGTCGACGCCGCCGCCGAGCTCACCTTCGACGGTGCCGCCGTGGCCTTCCCGCCGCCGGGCACGTTCGTCGCCCCGATCGCCCACGACGTGGTCCCCCTGGCCGGGTCGGTCGTCGGGGACGGCTCCGAGGAGACCGACGAGGAGCAGAAGCTCCGCAACGAGAGCCGGAAGATCCTCGGCATCCCCGACCTGGCCGTGTCGGCGACCTGCGTGCGGGTGCCCGTGTTCACCGGGCACAGCCTGGCGCTCAACCTGGAGCTGGAGCGGGCGCTCGACCCCGACGAGGCACGGGCGATCCTGACCGGTGCGCCGGGCGTGGTGCTCGCAGACGTCCCCACGCCGCTGGCGGCAGCCGGGGGCGACGTCACGCTGGTGGGCCGGATCCGCCGGGACCCGACGGTCGAGCACGGCCTCGCCCTGTTCCTGTCGGGCGACAACCTCCGCAAGGGCGCTGCCCTCAACGCGGTGCAGATCGCCGAGGCGCTGCGGGCACGCGGCGGCCGCTGACCGCGCCGCGCCGGTCGGCCGGCGCCGCCGGCGCGGTGGGCGCCACGGCCGCCCGAACCGAGGGCGCACGCCAGGTCCTTGGCGTCGACGAAGGCTCGGACTCGACGTCCACGTGGCCGTTCTGCGCCAGGTCGATGACGTCGAGCGCCAGAGCCACGTCGACACCCTTCTCCCGTGCCCGCCGGTGGGGGGCGAGCTGCACCGTCTCGGTGGTGCCTTCTCGCCCGCGTGGATCGGGGAGGTCGCTCTGCATGGACCCCCGTTCCCACCTGTGGCGAACCTGGCGTTCCACGACGGTCACGCCCGTTCGGCGGATCAAGTGGTGGCGCCGCTGGACACGTGCGTTCAGGGGGGGGTTGCCACGCGGATCGTGCAGGCCGCTGTAGCAGCGCACCCCGACGAGCCGACGGTTCCCAGCCAGGTGCCGTGGCAGGAGCAGGGGGTGGCAGTGCGGACGGCCGAACCGCTCGGCACACGACGTGCAGAGGTTCTGGCCGTCAACGAAGACCATGACCTTGGCGTGATCTCCCGTCCGCCTCGGTGACACTCGACCCGCCTCCAGGGTTGAAAAAACCCCGGACATCCCCCTGTCGGGGGAGGCCGGGGTCCAAAGCGACTCCAACCCTACCGGAGGTTGCCCCGAGGTCAAGCCCCCGCGACCTCAGGTTCGTCAACCTCCACGTCGCCCTCTCCGACCGGCGCCCCCTGGCCGGGCAGCCATGGCGGGTGTCGGGCGATCGGCGGCGACGTGACAGCCGGCCTTCGATCGGCGGCGACGTGACCGCCGGCCTGCGATCGGCGGCGTCTTCCGGCGACCGGCGACGGGCTGGGGGGAGCGGGCGGGTGCCGGCTCGGTCGGTGCCGGCAGGTCGCGCGAGCCGGGCCGGGCGCTCGTGCGGAGGCCGCCACACGGCGAGCCCATTGGTTGACGCTCCGTGGCGGGCTCCCCGTACCTCCTCACGCGACGCGGTACCGTCTGGGCGTGGCGGGAGGCGGGAGCATCGTGGGACGCGTCGCGGGCCGGCGGCCGCCCGTCGCCGCCTTCGGGCGGGGTGCGCCGGTGTCCCAGGGTCCGCGCCCGTTCAGCCGTGCCGAGGCGGCCGTCGCCGTCGCCGTGGTCGTCGCGTTCGTGGCCGCCGTGGCCGCCTTCGCCGCGGCGGGCCGACCGGCCGGCGCCACCCGCGCCACCTCGTACGGCGGGTCGCTGGTCATCGACGACACCCGCGGCGGGCCCGTGGTGCTCGACCTCGCCGACGGCACCGCCACCCTGCGCCTGACAGGCGTGGCAGCCCAGGTCGGGGCGACCAGCGAGGCGGACGTGGCCGCGCTGGCGCTGGCGGACGGCACCCTGCTGCTCGACCGGGTGACGGGCACCGTCAACTTCGTCGACCCCAGCCAGATCGTGGTGGACGCCGCCGGTGCCGGCGTGGCGCTGCCGGGGCCGCCCGGTGCCACCACGGCGACCGCCGTCGCCGACGGCGCGAGCGCCTTCGTCGTGCGCCAGGGGCCGGCTTCGTCGAGCGTGTCGCTCGTCGACCGGGCCACGGTGGCCGCCGCCGTGCACGGCGCGCCGGCGGCGACGGGCAGCCGGCCGGCAGCCGTCCGGCGAGCGGCCGGGCCCGTCGAGGCCGTTGCCGTGCCGACGGCCACGGTGGGCCCCCTCGCGGGTGGGGCGGGTGCGACGGCCGCGGCCGACGGCGACCTGTGGCTGCTGGTGCGCGGCGCCGGCGGCGCCGTCCACGTGGCCGAGGTGGGCCCGGGCGGCAGGCACGGCGCCCTCACCGTGACCGACCGCGGCGCCCTGGACGCGACCGGCCACGGCGCCCTGGACGCGACCGGCCGCGGCGCGCTCAGCGTGACCGACCGCGGGGCGGGCCGGCGCCCGAGAGCCCC
>JAJZYI010000122.1 GCA_021798135.1 Actinomycetes bacterium
GGCCGGCGCAGCAGCCACGGGACCGGCCCGGGGCGCCGTGACGGGGGCGGTGCCGCGCCACGGCCGGACCTCGCCGGTGCCGGTGCCGCGGCGCCTGCGCCTGCGCGCCGCAGCGTGCCCCTGGCCGTCGGGACCGGCCTCGTCGTGGCCCTGGTGGCGCTGGCCTGCATGGCGGCCGGGCCGCGCTACGTCATGGTGCTCGCCACGGTGGTCGTGGTGGTGGCGGCGGCCGAGCTGTTCGGCGCCCTGCGCCGCGCCGGCCACCGGCCGGCCACCCTCGTCGGGCTGGCCGGCACCGTCGCCGTGATGGTCGCCGCCTACACCAAGGGCGTCGGCGCGCTGCCGCTCGTGACGGTCCTGGTGGTCGTCACCACCCTGCTGTGGTACCTGTTCGGGATCGGGCGCGGCTCGCCGCTGCACGGCACCGGGGTGACGGTCCTGGGGTTCGCCTGGGTGGGCCTGTTCGGGTCGTATGCCTCGCTCCTGGTCGCGCCCGGGCTCTTCCCCGACCGTCACGGCGTGGCCTTCGTCTTCGGGGCGATCGCCGCTGTCGTGGCGAACGACGTCGGGGCCCTGGCGGTCGGCAGCTGGCTCGGGCGGCACCCCCTGGCCCGCTCGGTCAGCCCCAACAAGACGTGGGAGGGCGCTCTCGGCGGTGCCGCCCTGACCATCGTCGTCTCGATCCTGCTGACCGGCCACGTCCACCCGTGGACGCCGGGCAAGGCGGCCGTCCTGGGCGTCATCGTGGCCGTGGTGGCGCCCGTCGGCGACCTGTGCGAGTCGCTGGTCAAGCGCGAGCTGGGGATCAAGGACATGGGCTCGGTGCTGCCCGGCCACGGCGGGCTCCTCGACCGCTTCGACGCCCTGCTGTTCGTGCTCCCGGCGACCTTCTACCTGGTCCGGGCCCTGCACCTGGGGTGACGGACCGGCCGGCCGCCGGGTAGCGCCGGGCTCGGGGCTGCCCCGTGGCGCCCGCGTGCGGGCGCCGGCTGCCTTCAGCCCGCCGAAGCGGGCGACGATGGTGAACGAGGCGACGGAGAGGACGGATGGACCCAGGGACACACGCACCAGCACCTCGCGGGGCGCGACCCGGCGGCGAGGGCCCCGGCCAGCCCTGCACGGTCTCGCTGCTGGGCTCCACCGGGTCGATCGGCACCCAGGCCGTCGACGTGGTGCTCGCCCAGCCGGACCGCTTCCGGGTGGTCGGGCTGGGCGCCCAGCGGTCGGTGGACCGGCTGGCCGAGCAGGCGGCCGTGCTGCGGCCCGAGGCGGTGGCGATCGGCGACGCCCGGCTGGCCCGCGAGCTGACCGGGCGGGTGCCGCCGGGCACCGAGGTGCTGGCCGGCACCGACGGCCTGCGGGAGCTGGCGGCGCGCGCCGAGGTCGTGCTGAACGCCGTCGTCGGCTTCGCCGGGCTGCCGGTCACCCTCGCCGCGCTCCAGGCCGGCCGCCGCCTCGCGCTCGCCAACAAGCAGTCGTTCATCGCCGGGGCCCCCGTGGTCCAGGCGGTCCGGCGCACCAGCGGAGGCTCGATCGTCCCGGTCGACTCGGAGCACTGTGCGCTGCACCAGTGCCTGCGGACCGGTTCGCCGGCCGAGGTCGCCCGCCTGGTCCTCACCGCGTCAGGCGGGCCGTTCCGCGGGCGCTCGCTGGACGAGCTCGCCGCCGTCTCCGTCGACGAGGCGCTGGCCCACCCCACGTGGCAGATGGGCCCCCAGAACACCGTCGACTCGTCAACCCTGATGAACAAGGGGCTCGAGGTGATCGAGGCGCACGAGCTGTTCGGCGTCGACTACGACCGGATCGAGGTCGTGGTGCATCCCCAGTCGGTCGTCCACTCGATGGTCGAGTTCTGCGACGGATCGACCGTCGCCCAGCTGTCGCTGCCCGACATGCGCCTCCCGATCGGCTACGCGCTGGGCCACCCCGACCGGCTCCCCCATCCGTTCGGCGCCATCGACTGGGCCGCGCTCGGTCGCCTCGACTTCGAGCCGCCGGACCGGCGTGCCTTCCGCTGCCTGGCCCTGGCCGAGGAGGCGGGGCGAGCCGGCGGCCACGCGCCGGCCTGGCTCAACGCCGCCAACGAGGTGGCGGTCGAGGCGTTCCTCGACAAGCGGCTGCCGTGGCGGGGCATAGCGGACGTCGTCGAGGCCACCCTGCAACACTGCGAGCCGGGCGCGCCCGCTACGGTCGACGAGGTGGTGGCATCGGACCGGCACGCCCGCGCGGTGGCAACCGCCGTCGTCGAGGAGCGGGAGCGCGGGGTGTGAGCAGCCGGTTCCCTGGACGCAGGGCGAGCCGGCCCCCCGCTGCCGGGGCCGGTGCACCTGCCGCGTGGTCCGGCTCCCCGGCGCCCGCCGAGCGCCGGGCCACCGCCCCTGCCCCGGGGTGGGGCGGCGGGAACTCGGCCGGCACACCCGGGCCGGCGGCCACGGCGCTCCCGGCGCCGCCGTCGGCGGCCACCACGCCCTCGTCGGCGCCCGCCACGTCGGCACCGGCCACCGCCCCCCTCACCGGGCCGGCGCCCTCGCCGCCCGGACCGGGCTCGCAGCGCGCCGCCCTGCTGCGGCTCGCCGCGGTGGTGGCGGCCATCGTCGCTGCCGCCGTCCTCGCCCACCAGCTGGCCCTGCTGATCGTGGTGGCGTCGATCGTCCTGATGGTGATGCTGCACGAGCTGGGGCACTTCGTGACGGCCAAGTGGAGCCGCATGAAGGTCACCGAGTTCTTCCTCGGGTTCGGGCCCCGGCTCTGGTCGGTCCGGCGGGGCGAGACCGAGTACGGGATCAAGGCCATCCCTGCCGGGGGCTACGTCAAGATCGTCGGCATGAGCAGCCTGGAGGAGGTGGACCCGGCCGACGAGCCGCGCACCTACCGCCAGCAGCCGTTCCACAACCGGCTGGTCGTGGCCGTGGCCGGCTCCTTCATGCACTTCCTGACGGCGTTCCTGCTGCTGTGGGGAGCGCTGATGTTCATCGGGCTGCCGCGATCGAGCGCCTACACCATCGAAGGCCTGGCGCCCCTCGCCCACGGCGCGGACCCGGCCCGGTCGGCGGGGCTGCAGGCGGGCGACGTGATCGTCGGGGTGGGCGGCCGGCCGCCGGCCTCGGAGTCGGCGCTCATCGACGCCATCAGCTCGCACGCGGGCCAGCCGGTGCGGCTGACGGTCGAGCGCGGCGGCGCCCGCCGGACCGTGGTCGTCACCCCCGAAGCGGTGCAGGTGCCCAGGACCACCGGGTCCGGCACCACGACCGAGGGGCGGATCGGCGTCGAGATCGGTCCGGCGACCGCCGTCGTGAGCCCGGTCGCCGCGGTCGGCACGGCCGCCGTCGACTTCGGCCGCGTGGTGTCGGGGTCGGTCTCCGGCATCCAGCAGGTGTTCTCGCTCAACGGGCTGACGAGCTTCTTCTCCCAGCTCGGCAACCCCAAGGCGGCGGCCCAGGCGGCGCGCAACGGCACCCGCCCCGAGTCGATCTACGGGGCGGTCCGCACCGCCACCCAGGGCGCGCAGGCCGGCCCGATGGCCCTCATCGAGGTGCTGGTGGCCATCGACGTCTTCGTCGGCCTCGTGAACCTCGTCCCGATGCTGCCGCTCGACGGCGGCCACGTGGTGGTCGCCGTCTACGAGCGGATCCGGAGCCGGCGCAACCGGCGGTACGTGGCCGACGTGGCCAAGCTGATGCCGGTCGCCTACGCCTTCATCCTCTTCCTGCTGGTCTTCGTGGGCTCGGCTGTCTTCCTCGACATCACCCACCCCATCGCCAACCCGTTCCACTGATGCCGCGCGACAGGTGGCATCAAGATCTCGTTCCGCGCGCAGCTGCAGCCCCGGCCCCGCGCAGGGTCCGCCGCCCCGGTCGCCCGGGGGTCCCCAGGCGGGCCAAGATGGAGGGGGCGAACAGGAGGTACGCATGAGCCGGGCCACGGTGTCCATGGCAGCACGCCGACCCACCAGGCAGATCCGGATCGGGAGCGTCCCCATCGGGGGCGGGGCCCCGGTGTCTGTGCAGTCGATGACGACCACCAAGACCGCCGACGTCGAGGGCACGCTCGCCCAGGTCTACGCGCTGGCCGCGGCAGGAGCGGACATCGTCCGGTGCACCTGCAACGAGGAGGAGGCGGCCGAGGGCCTCGCCCACATCGTGCCGCGCTCGCCCGTGCCGATCGTCGCCGACATCCACTTCCACCACGAGATGGCCCTCGCCGCGCTCGAGGCCGGCGTGCAGGGGCTGCGCCTCAACCCCGGCAACCTCCGCAAGGAGGCCGAGATCAAGCAGGTGGCGGCCGAGGCCCGCGACCGGGGCGTCCCGGTGCGCATCGGGGTGAACGCCGGCTCGCTGCACCCCGAGCTGTACAAGCGCTTCGGCGGCGCCACGCCGGAGGCGCTGGTCGAGTCCGCCCGGATGGAACTGGCCCTGTTCCAGGAGGTCGGCTTCGACGACGTCAAGATCTCGGTGAAGGCGTCGTCGGTGCCCCTCATGATCGCCGCCTACCGGCTCGCCTCCGAGACCTTCGACCACCCGCTGCATCTAGGGGTGACCGAGGCCGGACCGCCGCCGGCCGGCCTGGTCAAGGCCACCGCCGGCATCGCCACGCTGCTTGCCGAGGGGATCGGCGACACCATCCGCTACTCGCTCACCGCCGACCCGGTGGAGGAGGCCCGTGCCGGCCGCCAGCTGCTCGAGGCCCTCGGCCTGCGCGAGCGCAAGGGCCTCGACCTGATCGCCTGCCCCAGCTGCGGTCGGGCCGAGATCGACGTGATCGGCGTGGCCGCGGCAGCCCAGGCCGCCCTGGAGGAGCGGAGCCTGCCGCTGCAGGTGGCCGTCATGGGTTGCGTGGTCAACGGTCCGGGCGAGGCCCGTGAGGCCGACCTCGGCATCGCGGCCGGCAAGCGCAAGGGCCACCTCTTCATCAAGGGCAGGATCGTCCGCGTGGTGCCCGAGGAGGACATGGTGGCGGCCCTGGTCGACGAGGCGGAGAAGCTCGTGGAGCAGGGCATGGAGGCCCGGCTCGCCGCGGCGGAGGCCGGAGCCGAGGCCGAGGCCGAGGCCGACCGGCGCGAGCTGCTCCGGGCGCGCGGTGCGGACGCCAACCAGGCGGGGCAGCGCATCGAGCGGATCCGGCGGGCCGTCGCCGAGGGCGACGCGCCGGCGGGCGGGCCCGAGGACGGCTGACCGGCAGGCCCCAGGCCGGCAGGTCCCCAGGCCCGCAGGTCGGCGGCCCGCAGGCCAGCAGGTCCCCAGGCCGGCAGGTCGGCGGCCCGCAGGCCCGCAGGTCCCCAGGCCGGCAGGCAGGCGGCCCGCGAGCACCTGCCGGCCGGAGGGTCAGTAGGCCCGCGCCACCACCGCCACCAGACCGTCGAGGTCGTCGCCCGACGGGGGCAGGCCGCCGCCCGGCGTGCGCAGGCACCTGACGGAGACGGCGGCCTCGTGCAGCCGCTGCTCGCCGCCGTCGGCAAGTAGCGCGGCCGGCAGGTGGGCGAAGCCGTCCTGCGCCGCCTCGACCGCCTCGGCCAGCGACGCTGCCTCGACCGTGGCCCGGTCACGGTGCGCCGCCGCCTCGCCCAGGAGCGTGGCGTGCACCTGGGCCAGGCGCTCGGTGACGGCGGCCACGGCACCGCCCACCGGGACGGCCTCCTTCGCACCGGTGTCGCGCCGGGCCACCGTCACCTGCCCGGCGGCCAGGTCCCGGGGGCCGACCTCCACCCGGACGGGCACGCCCTTCAGCTCCCAGTCGACCACCCGGCGGCCGAACGACGTGTCGGTCCGGTCGTCGAGCTCGGCGCGCACGCCGGCGGCCCGCAGGTCGCGGGCGAGGGCGGCGGCCGCCTCGCCCGCGCCGTCGCCCGCCCGGGCCACCAGCACGACTGCCTGGACCGGCGCGAGCGCCGGGGGCAGGCGCAGCCCGGCGTCGTCGCCGTGCGCCATGATGAGCGCCCCCATGAGCCGGGTCGACGCGCCCCACGACGTCTGCCAGGCGTGGACCAGGCTGCCGGTCTCGTCGGAGAAGGTGATGTCGAACGCCCGGGCGAAGTTCTGGCCGAGCTCGTGGCTGGTGGCCATCTGCAGGGCCTTGCCGTCGCCCATCATGCCCTCGCACGTCCACGTGGTCGTCGCCCCGGCGAAGCGCTCGCGGGCCGTCTTGCGGCCCGTCACGACCGGCACCGCCATGACCTGGACCATGGTGTCCTCGTACACCTCGCGCAGGACGCGCAGGGCGAGCGCGCGGGCGTCGTCCTCTGTGGCGTGGGCGGTGTGGCCCTCCTGCCACAGGAACTCCGTGGTCCGCAGGAACAGGCGGGGCCGCAGCTCCCAGCGCACCACGTTGGCCCACTGGTTGACGATGAGCGGCAGGTCGCGGTGGCTCTGGACCCACCGGGCGATCGAGGCGTTGATGATCGTCTCACTGGTGGGCCGCACGACGACGGGCTCCTCCAGCTCCTTGCCGCCCCCGTGCGTCACCACGGCAAGCTCGGGGCTGAAGCCCTCGACGTGCTCGGCCTCGCGGCGCAGGTACGCCTCGGGGATGAACAGCGGGAAGTACGCGTTCTGCGCGCCCACTGCCTTGATCCGGCGGTCGAGCTCCGCCTGGAGCAGCTCCCAGATGGCGTAGCCGTAGGGCCGGATGACCATGGTGCCGCGCACCGGCCCGTTCTCGGCGAGCTCGGCCTTGGCCACCACCTCCTGGTACCAGCGGGGGAAGTCGTCGGCTCGTGGGGTGAGGACGGGGGCGGCCATACCGCCGAGATGCTAGGCGCACGCAGGGACGTCCGTGTCCGTTGACCGTCCCCGCCGGCGGGCCGGTTGGTATACTTCCTCCGCCGTTCAGTGAAGTGGGGTGATCGTCTGGAGCGTGGGCGGGCAGCCCACGCTTCGTCGTTTCACGGCCATGGCACGAACGGCGATGGCCACGGCACGCAGGGTGCTGCCGGGGTGGCTGTGCTGCTGGGATGGCTGTGCTGCTGGGATGAGCGTGCCGGCGACCAGGGACGAGGAGGTGACCGACGTGGGCGACGAGGAGATCGAGCGAGTGGTGGCGCCGCCCGTGGCGGCTGCCGGCCTGGAGCTGGTCGAGGTGCAGGTCTCGGCCGGCGTGCTGCGGGTGGTCGTCGACCGCGAGGGTGGCGCCGACCTGGACCTGCTCGCGGACGCCACCCGGGCGGTCTCGGCGGCGCTCGACGAGCACGACCCGTTCCCTGGCCACCGCTACACGCTCGAGGTGTCCAGCCCCGGCGTGGAGCGCCCCCTGCGGACCCCTCGGCAGTTCCAGCGGGCCGTCGGCGAGGATGTCACGATCCGCACGGTCGCGACCGCGGAAGGCGAGCGCCGGGTGAGCGGCCGCCTGGTGTCGGCGGACGAGGAGGGGGTGGTGGTCGAGGGAGCGGAGCTGCCCGAGGGGCGGCGCCGGCTCTCGTACGGGGACGTGGAACGGGCTCGGACCGTGTTCGCCTGGGGGAGCGCCGGCCGCGCCGCCGGCGCCGGGCCCGGGCCGTCGCCGAAGGGGCGCGCCGGCGGAGCCAGATCGGGAGCGACAGGGAGACGGTGACGACGGCATGAGCAAGACCAACTTCGATTTCCTCGACGCGCTCGGCCAGATCGCCCGTGACAAGGGCATCTCGGTCGACACCCTCCTGGACGCCCTGGCCAACGCCCTGGTGGCGGCCTACAAGCGCCGGCCCGGCGCCGCCGAGGAGGCCGTGGTCACCATCGACCCCGAGACCGGCGAGATCCGGGTGTACGGGCAGGAGCTCGACGAGAACGGCGACGTCGTGCGCGAGTGGGACGACACGCCGGCCGACTTCGGCCGCATCGCCGCGCAGACCGCCAAGCAGGTCATCATGCAGCGCATCCGCGAGGCGGAGCGCGACCTCAAGTACGAGGAGTACGCCGGGCGCGAGGGCGACATCGTCGCCGGCATCGTGCAGCAGACCGACAACCGGTACACGCTGCTCGACCTGGGCAAGGTCGAGGCGCTGCTGCCCCAGGCCGAGCAGGTCCCCTACGAGCGCTACGAGCACGGGGCCCGGCTGAAGGCGTACATCGTGGAGGTCCGCAAGACCACCAAGGGGCCCCAGATCGTGGTCAGCCGCAGCCACCCCGGCCTGGTGAAGCGCCTGTTCGAGCTGGAGGTGCCCGAGATCTCCTCGGGGGTGGTGGAGATCCGGGCCGCGGCGCGCGAGCCGGGCCACCGCACCAAGATCGCCGTCTGGTCGAACGACCCCAACGTCGACCCGGTCGGGGCCTGCGTCGGGGCGCGCGGCTCCCGCGTGCGCATGGTCACCAACGAGCTGCGCGGCGAGCGGATCGACGTGGTCCCCTTCGCGGACGACCCCGTCGAGTTCATCCAGGCGGCGCTGCAGCCGGCGCGGGTGCGCGAGGTCAGGCTCGACGACCAGACGGGCACCGCCACCGTGGTGGTGAGCGACTACCAGCTGTCCCTGGCCATCGGCAAGGAGGGCCAGAACGCCCGGCTGGCGGCCCGGCTGACGGGCTGGCGCATCGACATCAAGAGCGAGAGCCAGCTGGCGGACGAGGAGCAGGAGTGGGCCGAGGGCGAGTGGGTGCAGGACGAGGCCGGTGAGATGGTCTGGCGTCCCGCCGAGGGCGGAGAGGCCGTGTCAGCGTCGGCCTGGTCTGCTGCCGCCGGCACCTCGGAGGGCGGCGAGGAGGTCCCCGGGCCCGCGGCCGCCGAGGCGGGCAGTGCCGGCGGTGGCGACGTGAAGGCCGCCGTGCCCGACGCCGCCGCGGCGGGCGACGCGGCTGCCGGCGGTGCGGACGCGGCTGCCGCCGGTGACGGTGCGCCGTCCGACCCGGATGCGGGGGGAGGAGCATAGGCCCCCGGCGCACGTGCGTCGGCTGCCGGCGGGTAGCCTCGACGCAGGAGCTCGTCCGCGTCACCCTCGCCGGGGGCGAGCTCGTCCCGGGCGCTGGGCGTCCCGGGCGCGGTGCATGGCTGTGCCGCGACAGCGGGCCGTGCATGGACCTGGCCGCCCGCCGACGAGCGTTCGACCGTGCCCTGCGCGGCCCGGTCGCCGTGGGTGCCGTGGAGCGCCTGGCGGCGCGGCTCGGGACACCCGCCGGGGCGCCCGGGGGGACCGTGCCCGAGCCTCCGGAGGCCGCCCGCGACGGGGCCCGCCGGGACGAGGCGGGTCAGCAGGGCGTCGCAGTGTGCGAGGATGGTGTGCCGGGTCCCCACGGAGGCCCAGCCCGTGACGGAGCAAAAGGATCGTAGGAGCAGGTGCCGAAGAAGATCCGCGTGTATGAGCTCGCCCGCGAGCTCGGCCTGAGCAACAAGGAGGCGCTCGACCTCTGCGCGTCCCTCGGGATCGGGGTCAAGAGCCACTCGTCGTCCATCGAGGACGCTCAGGCCGACCGCGTCCGGCGCAAGGCGGACCGCGACGGGCTGCGCCGCGAACGGCAGCCGGAGGAGGCCGCC
>JAJZYI010000123.1 GCA_021798135.1 Actinomycetes bacterium
GGCATTCGACGGTAGAGGCGCTCCCCGAGCAGCGTCAGCGCCATCACGCCGAAGCCGAACAGCAGGAATACCGCGAAGAAGTGCATGTGCTCTCCTTCCCTCGGATCGGATGCGAGCCGTCCGGCTCGCGCAACCAATCCGTAAAACACCGCCACGGGACGGGGTATTCCGCCGAACGCGGTCCACGTCGGCCGCGTGCGGTGCCGGCCCGCCCCGCCGCGTGCTGCCCCGTCTCGCTCGGTGCCGGCCCTCGGCACGGCACCCTCACCAGGCTGCGGGGCGACCCTGCCCCTCAGGCGTGGTGCACGACCCAGGTGATCCCCTGGAATGCCCGGTACGCGAGGTAGATGGCGGTGGCCGCGATCATGAGCTTGAACTTGAGCGGCACCTTGCGAGGGCCCACCCTCTCGCCGCAGCGGGGGCAGCAGTCGTCCTGGTCGAGGTCCCCGACGAGCACCATCTCCTCGCAGGTGTCGCACCAGACCGCGGGCTCGTCCTCGGGGAGCGCCGAGGCGGCCGCCACGTCGACAGGCTCGGCCTCGCGGCGCCCGGGCGGGCGCTGCCGCCCCTGGCCATCCGCCTGCCCGCGCCCGGGTGCCTGCGGGCGCTCCTTCGCCTGCGGGCGCTGCTGCCCGCCCCCCTGCCGGCCTGCCGGGCCCCGCTGGCGCTCGTTCCCGGTCCCCTGGCGGTCGCCAGGGCGCTCCGGACCCTGCTGGCGGCCCGCCCGGTCGGCGTTCCTGCTCGGGGGACGCCGGCCGGCGCCTGCCGGCTGCTCCCGGCCCGCCGGGCGCCCCCCGAGCTCGCTCCCGCCCGGCTGCCGGTCGGCGGAGCGTTCCGGCCGCTGCTGCCGACCCGACGGCGCGCCGTCGCTGCCCGGGGGGCGCCGTTCGGCGGCGGCGCGCTGGCGCTCCGGGCCCGGCGCCCGCTGCCCGCCGCTGCCCGTGTGGCGCCGGCGGCTCAACGGCGCCCCTCCACGCGCACGCGGAAGGTCACCGGCGTCGGCCCGAGCCTGAACTGCTCCCGCAGCTTCCGCTCGACGTAGCGCAGGTAGGTGGGCGGCAGGCGCCGGTTGCAGAAGAGGGTGAACGTCGGCGGCTCCGACGTCGCCTGCACGCCGTAGCGGATGCGGGCCCCCGGGGCCGGGTGCGCCTGCTGGATGGCACGCAGCGCCCGGTTGAGCTCGCCGGTCGGGATCCGGCTGCGGTAGGCGTCCACGGCACGGCGCAGCGCCGGGAGCAGCTTGTGGACACCGAGGCCCGTGCGGGCGCTGATCTTGATGACGGGCACGTCACCGAGGAACGCCAGGCGGTCCTCCACGCCGTCGACCACCTCCGGCCTGTCCTCGGTCGCCACCAGCTCCCACTTGTTGAGCACGACGACGACCGGGCTGCCCGATGCGCCGATGCGCTCGGCCAGGCGCTGGTCCTGGTGGGTGACCCCGACGGTGGCGTCGACGACCAGGATGGCGATGTCGGACCGGTCGACGGCCTGCAGGGCGCGCACCATGGCGTAGAACTCGGTGCCCTCCTCGCCCTTGGACCGGCGGCGGATGCCGGCCGTGTCCACGAAGCGGACCGGCCCGTCGGTCGTCACCACGACGGTGTCGATGGCGTCGCGGGTGGTCCCCGGCATGTCGTGCACGACCGACCGCTCGTCGCCGATCAGGCGGTTGAACAGGGTGGACTTGCCGACGTTGGGCCGCCCGACCAGCGCCACCGCCGGACAGCCGGCCCACGTGCCGGCTCCCTCGGCCGCACCGGCCGTGCCGTCGCCGTCGTGCGGCCCGGCAGCGCCCTCGCCCGGCCCGGCCCCCGCGCCGTCCGGTCCGACCGCGGTGCCGTCCAACCCGGCAGCGCCCTCGCCCGGCCCGGCCTCGCTTGGGTCCAGCCCGACCTCGGTGCCGTGCGCCCCGGCCGGGGCACCCGCACCGCCCGCCACTGCGCCGGCCTGCTCGGCGCCCTGGCCGCTGCCGCCCGGCGCTTCCGGACCGGCCCCCGGCTCGCCCAGCAGCCCCACGACCAGGTCCAGCAGGTCGCCGGTGCCCCGGCCGTGCAGGGCGCTCACCGGCACGGGATCGCCCAGGCCCAGCCGCACCAGCTCCCACGCCTCGAGCTCGCGCCGCTCGTTGTCCACCTTGTTGGCCACCACGAGGACGCGGCGGGCCAGCCGGCGCAGCCGGCGGGCCGCGGCCAGGTCGTCCTCGGTGACGCCGACGGTCACGTCGACCACCAGCAGGACCAGGTCGGCGGCGACGACGGCACGCTCGGACTGCGCGGAGACCTTGGCGTCGAGCTCGTCGCCCCCGGCGACCCAGCCGCCGGTGTCCACCACGGTGAACGGGCACCCGTTCCACTGTGCGGTGAGCTCCAGGCGGTCGCGGGTCACCCCGGGACGCTCCTCCACCACCGCGACCCGGCGGCCGACGATCCGGTTCACCAGCGTCGACTTCCCGACGTTGGGACGGCCTGCGATGGCGACCACGGGCAGGCGCCCGGCAGCGGGCTCCTGGCCTCCCGGCCCAGCGGCCGAGCCGTCCGACGGGCCGGCGCCGGCCACCGGACCGGTGCCGGGTGCGGTCGCCGCGCCCGGGCCCACGCCGCCGGCGCTCACGACGCTCCCTCCAGGGCGGCGCGAAGCGACGCGCCGTCGGCCGGCACCACCTCGACGGCGCACGGCAGGTCGGCAGGCGTCAGGTCGTCGAGGAACCGGCCGCCGGACAGGCAGACGTCGGGCAGCAGCACGCGCCGGCCGTCGGCCCTGCCGGCCAGGGCCCGGGCCACGTCGGTGCCGGTGAGCAGGCCGGTCACGGCGATCGTCCCTCCGAAGAAGTCGTTGCGGACGGGCAGCACCTCGACGGGCCCGTCCGGCGCCAGCCACCCGTGGGCGGCCAGCACCGGCCCGACCACCCGGGCGCCGTACTCGCCCGTGACCACCGTCACCGGCCGCGGTCCCGTCGCGCCGGCCTCCCGGTCGCGCCGGACGGGCGCTGCGACGGCCACGGCCCCACCGGCAGGCACCGTCCCACCGGCCGGCGAGCTCCCGGCAGCAGGCACCGTCCCACCGGCCGGCACGGCCCCGGGCCAGCGCTGCGCCCGGTAGCCCTCGGCCGGCGCGCCGTCGACCGACGCGAAGAACCCGCCGGCGTGCGACGACGTGGCCACGCTCGCCCCGGCGAACGACGCGGCGAAGGCGGCGGCCATGCCCACCCCGTTCTCGTGCTGGGGGAGGTCGTCGAGCTCGTCGAGCCCCGGGAACGGCCGCCCGGCGAGCAGGTGGTACTCGTCGGCGGCGTAGACCAGCCGCCGGCCCAGGACGTCGCCGAACACCGCCTGCCAGCGCGCCACCGTGTCGAGCACGGCGGCCGCCTCGCCTGGGGTGTGGGCACGCATGGCCGCCTCGGTCGAGAACCGGCTCACCCCCAGGGGGACGCACGCGGCGCTGGCCAGCTCGGGGTACTCGTCGAGGATGCCGGCCAGGGTGTCGTCCAGCGCCTGCCCGTCGTTCACCCCGGGGCAGACGACGACCTGCCCGTGGACCTCCACACCGGCGTCCAGCAGGGCGCGCAGCCACCTGAGGCTCACGGCGCCCCGGCGGTTGCGCAGCATCCGGGCGCGCAGTGCCGGGTCGGTGGCGTGGATCGACACGTAGAGCGGGGACAACCCGTCGCGCAGCACCCGCTCCAGGTCGAGCTCGGTGAAGCGGGTGAGCGTGGTGAAGTTGCCGTACAGGAACGACAGCCGGTAGTCGTCGTCCTTCAGGTAGAGGCTGCGGCGCAGCTGCTTGGGCAGCTGGTGGATGAAGCAGAACTCGCAGTGGTTGTCGCAGGTCTTGACCCGGTCGAACACCGCCGAGGAGACCTCCACCCCGAGGGCCTGGCCGGCGTCCTTGCGCACGGCCACGGGCTGCTCGCGGCCGCGACGGCGCACCGTGACCACGGGGTCGGCCTCGTCGACCAGCAGGCGGTAGGCGATCACGTCGCGAGGAACCTGGCCGTCGACGGCGACCAGCTCGTCGCCGACCAGGAGCCCGGCACGCGCTGCTGGGGACTCGGCCGCCACGGCAACGACCCGGGGAGCCGACACGCTGCCAGGCTACCGGCTGGGGCCCCCGGGGCCGGTACGCTGGCCGGGATGCCCGTCGACCGAGTGCTGCTCGCCGCCCCCCGCGGCTTCTGCGCCGGGGTGGAGAAGGCCATCAAGGCCCTGGCCTGGATGGTCAGGGTGTTCGACCCGCCCGTGTACTGCTACCACGAGATCGTCCACAACCGCCACGTCGTCGACCAGTTCCGGCGCCAGGGCGTGGTGTTCGTGGACGACGTGGCCGAGGTGCCCCCCGGGGCACCGCTCATGCTCTCCGCCCACGGCACCGCGCCGGAAGTCGCCACCGCCGCCAGGGCCACCGCCGGCGTGGTCGTCGACGCCGTGTGCCCCCTCGTCACCAAGGTGCACCACGAGCTGAAGGTGCGCTCGCGCAAGGGCTACCGGGTCCTCTACGTCGGCCACCAGGGCCACGAGGAGGCCGTCGGCACCATGGCGGTCGCCCCCGAGGCGGTGCACCTGGTGGAGTCCGAGGCCGACGTCGACGCCGCCGCCGCCGCCATCCCCGCCGGCACCCCGGTGGCCCTGCTGGCCCAGACGACGCTGAGCGTCGACGAGTGGGCCGGGCTGCAGGAACGCGCCCGCGAGCGCTTCCCCGACCTGTGGCTCCCCGGTCGCTCCGACCTCTGCTTCGCCACCACCAACCGCCAGGCCGCGCTGAAGGCCATCGCCGGCCGCTCGGACGCGGTGGTGGTGATCGGGTCCGGCAACTCGTCCAACACCGTCGCCCTGGCCAAGGTGGCCCGCGCCGCCGGGTGCGAACGGGTGCACCGCGTGAACCGCGCCGGCGAGCTCCCCGACGACCTGGGCGGCGTCGTGGGCGTCACGGCCGGCGCGTCCGCGCCGGACGACCTCGTCACCGAGGTCGTGCAGCGCCTGGCCCCCACCCACGGGGTCGAGGAGGTCCACGTCGTCGACGAGGACGAGTACTTCCCGCCCCCGCCCGAGCTGCGCGACCTGCTCCGGGCCCTCGCCACCGCCGTGTCGCTCGGCGTGGGCGCCCCGCCGGCGCCGGCCGGCCCGCCCGACAGCGACGTCGCCGCCGCCGACGTGCTGGCGGGCCTGGCCTCGCGCTGACCGCGCCTGCCGAGCCCCGGGCCGGCTCGCGCCGGCGACCCTCCGGCCCTCGCCCACCGCACCAGCCGAGGCCAGCGCTCGCACGAGCGGCCCGCCCGCGCGTCGCCCCGCGGCGCACGACGGTGCGAGACTGGTGCCATGACCACCACCGAGACCTTCCGGGGGCGGACGCGCCCGCCGTCGCCGCTCCGGGGCACCGGTGAGCGCTGAGGCACCGGCGAACGACGGGGCACCGGCGAACGACGGGGCACCGGCGAGCGCCGACGTACGTGCGGGCGCGAAGGTGCCCTGGTCCGAGCTGCTCCGCCGGCGGGCCCGCCGCGCCCGGCACGCCGAGGACGTGCGCGACCTCGTGACCGAGCTCGGCCGCCAGGACTTCGAGCGGCGCCACCCCGACGCCCGCTTCGGCCCGGTCCTGGTGCTCATCGCCTCCTACCTCGAGGCCGCCAACATCGGAGCGGTCCTGAAGGCCGTGCCGGACGCGGTCCACGGCCTGCCCGTCTCCACGCTGGTCGTCGTCGACGGCGGCGACGACGGCACCGAGGACATCGTCGCCGCCCATGGCGACTTCTGCGCCCGGCTCCCGATCAACATGGGCCAGGGCGTGGCGCTCCGCCTCGGGTACCGCCTGGCCGACGCGCACGGCGCCCGCTACGTCGTCACCGTCGACGCCGACGGCCAGAACGACCCTGCGGAGATCGCCGACCTGGTCGCGCCGGTCGTCGCCGGCGAGGCCGACTTCGTCATCGCCAGCCGCCGCCTGGGCGTCGACGAGACCTCGGACCGCCTGCGGCGCACGGGCGTGGTCGTCTTCTCCGAGATCATCAACCGCCTGACCCATCAGCACCTGACCGACACGTCCAACGGCTTCAGGGCCATGCGCATCGAGGTGCTCCGCGACATCGAGCTGGAGCAGGACCAGTACCAGACGGCCGAGGTGATCATCAGCGCGGCGAGCCGGGGCTGGCGCCTCGCCGAGCGCCCGACGGTCTGGCACCCCCGCGCGTCCGGCACCTCCAAGAAGGGCCACAACGTCTTCTTCGGCGCCCAGTACGCCCGGGTGATCGCCCGGACGTGGCTGCGCGAGCAGCGCGCCGGCTCCCGCCGCTGACCGGCGGGCCGGCGGCTCAGGTGCCGCGGGCCGTGTCGTAGCAGCGCTGCAGCCGCCGCTGCAGCTCGTCGTTCAGCTCCCGCACCTGGTGGCGCGGCACCCGGCCGCGCTCCGAGCGCGGTGGCGGCTCGAGCGCCTCGCCCACCACCATCCGCACCCGCGTCCGGCGCGGCAGACGCTTGCCCTTCGGCATGGCGTCCTCGGTCCCCCAGATGCCGATGGGCACCATCGGCGCGCCGGTGCGCGCCGCCAGGAACGCCGCGCCCTCGTGCAGGTCCTCCACCACCGGCCCCGTGCGCCGGGTGCCCTCGGGGAACAGGATGAGCACGTCCCCCCGGTCGAGCACCGAGCGCGCCCGGTCGAGCGACAGCCGGTCGGCGCCGGTCCGGTTGACCGGGAAGCCGCCCAAGGACTCGATCAGCGCACCGAGCCGCGGCGACCGCCACAGCTCGTCCTTCGCCATGTAGAAGACCTTGCGCGGCGTCGCCTCGGACGCCACCAGGAAGTCGATGAAGCTCCGGTGCACCGGGGCCAGGATCACTGGACCCGAGGCCGGGACGTGCTCGGCACCGGTGACGTCCACCCGCAGGTAGCCGCGGTTGACGCGGTGCGCCAGCCACCGCAGGAACCGGTAGACGCCGTCGGGCACCCCGAGGTTCGCAGCCCGGCCGCCCACCTCCGGCTGGAAGCCGTCGCCCGCGGGCGTCGCAGCTCCTGCCCGTGCGCCCGTGGCGCCCATCGCCCCTCCCCTCCCCGTCACCGGTCCCCCGGCAGGTCCGGTCGCCGCCCGCCCGCCAGACGCCTCGGCCGACGGTGCCCCGGTGACGGCCGTGCGCCGGGCCCGCCCTCGCTGCTCCCACCACACCAGCACGGCGTCGGCGACCGCGTCCGGGTCGAGGTCGGTGGTGTCGAGCAGCAGGGCGTCGTCGGCCACGTCCTCGGGCCGCACCAGCGGCGAGTCGGCACGGCCGCTGTCGAGCCGGTCGCGCCGCTCCAGCGCCGCGGCCACCGACGCCACCGCGTCGCCGTCGCCGGCGGCGCCCAGCTGGCTGGAACGGCGCCGGGCCCGCTCCTCGACCGAGGCGGTCAGGTACACCTTGACGTCGGCACCGGGCAGCACCACCGTGCCGATGTCGCGGCCCTCCAGCACACCTGCGCCCCGCTCGGCGACCCAGTCGCGCTGGCGCCGGACCAGCTCCCGGCGGACCGAGGGGTTCGCGGCGACGGCCGACACCGCCCTGTCGACGTCGGGCGTGCGGATCGCCTCGGTCGCGTCGACGCCGCCCACCACCACCCGGTCCCCCACCTCGATGGCCAGGGACCCGGCCAGGGCAGCCACGGCGGCCGCGTCGCCGGGGTCGACACCCCGGTCGAGCGCGGCCCACGCCACCGCCCGGTACATCGCTCCGGTGTCGAGCCGATCCAGGCCGAGGCGCTCGGCCAGCACCCGGGCCGCGGTCGACTTGCCCGACCCGGCCGGCCCGTCGATGGCGACCGTCCGCGGGGCCGCGCCCCGCGCCGCCGCGGGCGACGCCGCCGGCACGCTCACACCACCTCCCGCCACGACGCCTGGAAGCCCTGCACCCCCAGCGCCTTCTGCAGCCTGTCGGCACCGGTCGCGTCCACCACCAGCACGAGCACGCCCCGGTCCCCCTCGGTGCTGTGGGCGATCTCGACGTCGAACACGTTGAGCCCCATGTCCCCGGCGAGGGTGGTGATCTGGGCGAGCACGCCCGGCCGGTCGGGCACCGGCACCCGCACCTCGGCCAGGTGCTCCGGCGGCCGCCCCCCGACAGGGAGCGCACGCCGGGCGCCGGCGGCACGGTCGAGCGTGGCGAGCACGCCGGCGCCGTCGCCGCCCGCGACCAGGTCGCGCATGGCGGTCAGGTCGGACACCAGGCGGTCCAGGACGGGCACGATCGCCGGTGCGTTGGCCACGCAGACGTCGGGCCAGATCCGGGGGTCCCCGGCGGCCACCCGTGTCATGTCGCGGAACCCGCCGGCCGCCAGGCGCAGCAGGGCGGCGTGCTCCTCGGCCAGCGATCCCGCCAGGTTCATGAGCGTCGCCGCCGTCAGGTGCGGGACGTGCGACACCACCGCGACCAGGGCGTCGTGCTGCTCCGGCGACAGCGCCACCACCTCGGCGCCCAGCGAGGTCACCACCGACCGCAGCGCCGTGAAGGCCTGCGGGTCGGTGGTCCGCGTCGGCGTCAGCACCCAGGTCGCCCCGACGAACAGGTCCCCCCGGGCGCCGGCCACGCCGACCTGCTCGGAGCCGGCCATCGGGTGCCCGCCGACGAAGCGCGGGTGCTCCACGGCGGCGACGACGCCCGTCTTGACGGCGGCCACGTCCGTCACGACCAGGCCCGGGTGCGCGTGGCCGGCGAGCGCCCGCTGCACGCCGGCGACGGTGGCACGGAGCGGCGTGGCCACCACCACCAGCTCGGCGCCGGGGTCGTCGCCGACGGCGTCGACGGCGCCGACGGCCAGCGCGGCGGCCTCGGCCCGCCTGTCCAGGTCGGTGCCGCTCACGTGCCAGCCGGCCGAGCGGAGGGCCTTGCCCACCGAGCCGCCGATCAGCCCGGTCCCGACCACCAGGGCGCGCCGGGCACCGGGCCCGCTCGCCACGCTCATCCGGGCAGGTCGTCGCGCAGCGTCCGGGCGCCCTCGAGGTACACGTGGCGCAGCTCGGACCGCTGGCGGTCGGTGGTGAGGTGCATCATCACCCTGATGCAGCGGGGCGTCCCGCCGTTCACGCCGAGCTCCCGGGCGCACATGAGCGGCACGTCGCCGAGCCCCATGGCCCGGGCGGCCGCAGCCGGGAACATCGACACCACGTCGTCGGTGGCGGTGAACAGGATGCTGATCAGGTCGGCCTTGTCGGCGCCGTTGCGCTCGAGCATGGTGCGCAGCAGCGTCTGCACCCGCTCCTCGATGTGCTCGGGGACATCGGCGTCGACGGTGGTCGCGCCGCGCAGCGCTCGGACGGCGGTCGGCATGCCTGGCGATGCTAGTGCCGGCGGCCGGCCCCACGGTCCTCCGCGCGCTGGCGCCCCCGGCCGCCGCCCGGCGGCCCCGGCGAGCGCAGCGGCCGCGCCCGG
>JAJZYI010000124.1 GCA_021798135.1 Actinomycetes bacterium
CCGGACCTCCCCGGCCGCCGGACCCGGCGCCACCGGACCTCCCCGGCCGCCGGACCCGGCGCCACGGTGCCTGGCGACCGCTACGCCCCGCAGCCGTCCCCGCCCAGCAGGGTGGCGAGCGCGGCGGCCAGCGCCGACCGGGCGCCGTCGACGGTCAGCCCCTGGTCGTGGCGCAGCAGCTGGTACGACTCGAACGAGCACAGGACGTCGGCGGCCGCCAGCACCGTGGCGGCCCGCTCGCCGGCCATGGACTGCAGCTCAGGGGCGAAGAGCACCCGCAGCTGGTCGCGCAGGCCGACACGGGTGCGGGCGACCTGCTCCTGGAGCAGGGGCTGGAACGGCGCCTCGCGCCGCGCCACCCTCGCAGCCGGGCCGATCTCCTCGAACAGGGCGGCGCGCTGCGCGGTGAGCGCCTCGATGCGGGCTGGCAGGGGGTCCGTCGGTGCCGCCGCGACCTGCACCAGCGGGCGGGCCCGCTCCAGCTGGGCCGCCACCGCCGTGCGGATCAGGTCGTCGAGGTCGTCGAAGTACCGGAACAGCGACCGGGGCGACAGGCCGGCCCGGGTCGCCACCTCGGCTGCCGCCGGCCGCAGGCTCCCCTCGCGGTAGAGGTCGAGCAGCGCGTCCACCACGGCCTGGCGGTTGCGGCTCCGCCGCATCGTGCGGCCGTCGCTGCGCTGGGACGCATGCCGGCTCGGGGGTGCTGCGGAGCGGGCGTGCCCGGTGCCACCGGCCGGCCCGTCACCACCCACGTGCCCGGCGGCACCCACGTGCCCGTCGCCGGCTCCGTGCCCGTCGCCACCCGCATGCCCGTCGCCACCCGCGTGGCCGTCGCCGGCTCCCGGGACGGTCCCGGCAGCACCCGTGGCCGTCCAGCCCGCGGCAGCGCCGGCGACCGGAGCAGGACCTCCGGCAGCCTCGTCGCCGCCCCAGGGAGACCGGTCCGTGACCGCGGCGGGCCCGGCCACCGAGCCCGCCGCTCCCCGCCCGCCGTCGCCAGGCACCGTCGTGCTCCGCGTGGTCCCTCGATCCGCCGCCATGTCAGCCCTCCCCCGCCTGGCCGGCACCCGCTGGCGCCGCCTCGCCCGCACCCGCCGGCACCGCCCCGCCGGACGGGCCGATCACCTCCTCACCGTACCGGGCCAGCGCCTCCGGATCGCCCCAGAACGCGAACGCCGGCACGACCACCCGGACCACACCCATGGCCGCCAGCGTGCCCACCTCGTCGAGGGCGCCCGGCCCGAGGGCTCCGTTGCCGCCGGAGGTGAGCTCCAGAGCCGCGGGGTCGCGCCCGGCGGCCGCCGCGGCCTGCCGGGCCTCGTCGAAGAGCGCGGCCAGGCGGCGGTGACCGCCGACGGCGGGGAAGAAGCCGTCGCCGAGCCGGCCGGCGCGGCGGGCGGCCGCCGGGGAGTGGCCGCCGACGTGGACGGGGATGGTCCCGCGCACCGGCCGGGGGCGCACGATGCAGTCCCGGAACGACGTGAAGGCACCGTCGTACGAGGCGCGCTCGTGCTCCCACAGGGCACGCAACGCGGCGATGGCGTCGTCGGTGCGGGCGGCGCGCTCGGCGAAGGGCACGCCGATCGCGTCGAACTCCTCGGCCAGCCAGCCCACGCCGGCCCCGAGCAGCAGGCGGCCCTTGGACAGGTGGTCGAGCGTGGCGAGCTCCTTGGCCAGGACCACGGGGTTGCGCTGGGGGAGGATGAGGACGCCGGTGGCGAGCGCGATGCTCGACGTCGCCGAGGCCAGGAAGGCCAGCCACACCAGCGGGTCCGGGATGGGCGAGTCGTCGGACCCCGGCATGCGGCCCGACGGGTCGTAGGGGTACCGCGACCGGTAGCCCGCCGGCACCACCACGTGCTCCACCGTCCACAGCGACTCGAAGCCCGCCGCCTCGGCCGCCCGGGCGAAGGCGACGGCCGCGTCGGGATCCGCGGCCGGCCCGGTGTTGGCGAACACGATCCCGAACTTCATCGTCCCCTCCTCGCTGGCCGGCAGGGCGGCCTCGTCCGCGACGCCGCCCTGCCGGCGGCGCGGTTGGTGGCGCCATTCTCGTGCCTGGCGCCGCCCGGCACGCGCCACCGGGCTGTCCATACCCGGAGCAGCCCGACGTCACCCGCCTCCGGCGCGACGGCTGCGTGCCGGCCTGCTGGCCGCCCGGCCGCCCGGCCGCCGGCTCAGACCGGTGCCTCGACGCGCGGGCGCGGGACCCGCTGCGGGGGCCGGTGGTCCCAGAGGTCGGCCAGCAGGTCGTCGCGCAGGGCGCGCCGGGCCGGGTCGTCCCACAGGTTCGCCTGCTGCAGGGGGTCGTCAGCCAGGTCGTACAGCTCGCCCTCGGTGCCGTCGTGCACCGATCCGGGCAGGTAGGCGGTGCAGACCCAGCCGTCGCGCGTGATGGTGCGCAGGTGCACGTCGACGCCGAACAGCTCGCTGTCCCAGTCGGTGAGCACCCGCTCGAAGCCGCGTTCGGCCCCGTCGGCGTCGTCGGCGGGCAGCGGCCGGCCCTGCATCCACGGCGGCGGCTCCAGCCCGGCGATGGCGCAGAGCGTAGGGGCCAGGTCGACGAGGCCGACGGGGCGGCGCACGACGGCGGGAGGCGGCCCGGCCGACCGTGCGGGGCGCCACACGAGCGGCAGCCGCATGAGCGCGTCGACGTGGTACGGGCCCTTGAAGAGCAGGCCGAAGTCGCCCTGGAGCTCGCCGTGGTCGGTGGTGAACAGGACGTCGACGTCGTCGGCCCAGCCGCGCGCCGCCACCCGCGCCAGCACCCGGCCCAGCGCCTCGTCGATGAGCTCGCACTCCACCGCGTTGCGGGCGTTCACCTCGCGCACCTGGTCGGCGGTGAGCGTCGCCGGCACCCAGGCGGCGGGCGCCTCGTAGTTCGACACCAGCGCCCCGTCGTACCACAGCCGCCAGTGGCGCGGCTTGGCGTCGATGATCCGCTCGCGCTCGGCGGCGGTGACCGGGTAGCCGGCCGGCAGCGGCACGTCGCGCCAGTCGACCCGGCCCACCTCCGACTGGGGCGGGTCCCACGGGTGGTGCGGGTCGGGGAAGCTCATCCAGCAGAACCAGTCGTCGCCGGCGTCGAGCGAGTCGAGCCACGCGATGGTGCGGTCTGCCACCCAGTCGGTGTGGTACCAACCCCGCTCGATGGGGTTGACGGCGACCTGCGGGGCGCCGGTGTCGCCGCCGCCCTCGGCGTTGACCTGCATGGACCCGTCGAGGACGCGGTAGAAGCCGCCGACGGCCTCGGGATGGTGCTCGGCGAGCCAGCGGGCGTAGTGCAGCGGCCCGACGGGTCCGTGGGTGGCCAGCTCCAGGTGCTCGAAGCCGTGGTGGGCACCGCCTGCCGGGGTGGTGCCGGTGCGGGCCAGCGCGTTCTCCTCGAAGCGGAGGAACGGGTCGAGGTACGGCTCGAAGTGCGCCTTGCCGACCAGCGCGGTGCGGTAGCCGGCCTGGCGGAGCACCTCGGCGGCCGACGGCGCGTCCGCCGGCAGCGGCACGCCGTTCATCCACACGCCGTGGGTGGCCGGATGCTGGCCGGTGAGGATGGTGGCGCGCGACGGCATGCACACGACGGACTGGGGGTGCGCCCGCTCGTAGCGGATGCCGGTGGCAGCGAGCCCGTCGACCACCGGGGTGCGGGCCAGGGCGCCGCCGTTGCAGCCGATCGTGTCGTAGCGCTGCTGGTCGGTGGTGACCAGCAGGATCTTCCGGCGGGCGGTCACGGGGCTCCCTCCAGCTGGGCGCGCAGGTGGTCCAGGGCGTTGCCGGCCGCCCCGCCGATCACGAGCGCCATGATCGCCGGCTCGGCGTCGGTGGCGTACACGACCAGGCTGGTGCCGTCACCCAGGTCGTGGACGTCGATCGTGCCGAGGTGCTCGCGGAACATCGGCGCGGTGATGCGGTACTGCAGGCGGCGCTGCAGGCGGTCCACGGTCAGGAGCCGCTCGGGCAGGGTGAGGCCGGCGCCGGTCGTGACGGTCCGCGCGTCACCCTCGACGGTGCAGGCGGTGATGCCGGGGAACCACTCGTGCTGGCGGGCCGGGTCGCCGACGAGCGCCCACACCTCGTCCGCCGGGCGCGCCACGCGGGCCTCCACCCGGACCGTCCCCCGGACGGCCGTCGCCGTCACCGCCCGGGTGCCCGCTCGCCGGGGGCCGTCCCCCCGGCCGCCGCGCCACCCAGCCCGACGCCCAGCGCACGGGCCCTCCCGACCAGGTCGACGACCCGGCCGCGGTCGACGCTCTCCCAGTCCCGCGCCGCCAGGTAGGGAGCGAAGGAGCGCAGGATGTGCGCCTCGTCCGCGGGCGTCTTGGGGCGCTGGAGCTCGTAGAGGTGGGGGAACTCGGTCCACGCGGCCACGGCGTCCCACAGGCGGACCGCCGCGTCGCCGGTCGGGGGGTCCACCAGCACCGGCCCGAACAGGCACTGGCCGTCGGGGAACAGCAGCGTCGGCACCCCGTAGCCGCCCGCGTCGAGCACCCGGCGGTGCTCGGCCAGCACCTCGTCGCCGGTCGTGGGGTCGGCGACGGCCTCGTCGGCCACGGCGGGGTCGAAGCCGAGCGCCGCCAGCAGCTCACGGGCGACCTCGGGCCGGTGCGGCTTCAGGCCCTCAACGTGCAGGGCCCGGCCCGCTGCCGCGTACCAGGCGTCGAGGTCGGCCATGTCCCGGCGCCGGAGCAGCGCCCCGATGCGCATCATCGACCACCCGTAGGACCAGGGCCGCTCCCAGGGGTGCTTCTTCCCCTCGGCCCGGTTGACCTCCTCCAGGCTGAAGAACCGCCAGTTCACCTGCAGGCCGGTCCGGTCGCGCACCTCGCGGATCCACAGCGAGGTGCGGTACGCGAAGGGGCACAGCACGTCGAAGTGGAAGTCGACGGACCCCGGCGGCTCGGCCACCCGGCGATCGTAGGTGTTGACAGTTGTCATGCCAAGTGGTTCCTCCTCGCGCTCGGCCGGCCCTGCAGCACGCCGGCCACGACGCCGGGCGCTGGCCGAAAGGCCACGACGCCGGGCACCGGCGAGCAGGCCACGACGCCGGCCTTCACGATGCCAGCTTCGGCGGCACCAGCCTCAGCGGCGCCGCGGCGGCTCGCGGCCCGGCCCGCTGGCCCACTGCTCGTAGAAGGCCACGGCCGTCGGGTCGGCCAGGGCCTGCACGCTCAGGGCCGTCGCCACCGGCTCGCCCGCGAGGATGCGCTTGACGGGCACCTCCACCTTCTTGCCGGTGAGGGTTCGGGGCACGGCGGGCGCCTGGACGACGCGGTCGGGGACGTGGCGGGGGGACAGCTCGGTGCGGATCCGGTCGACGATGTGGGCCCTAGTGGCGTCGTCCATCTCGCGCCCCGCGGCGAGGACCACGAACAGCACCAGCTCGCCGGGACCGCCCCCCGGGTCCTCGCGGTGCAGGACCAGGGAGTCTGCGACGCCCGCCACGGCCTCCACGACCTCGTAGATCTCGGCGGTCCCGAGCCGGACCCCGGCGCGGTTCAGAGTCGCGTCCGAGCGCCCGGCGATGACGCACGAGCCCCGGTCCGTGAAGGTGGCCCAGTCACCGTGGCGCCAGATCCCGGGGAAGTGCTCGAAGTAGGTCTGCCGGTAGCGCGACCCGTCGGCGTCGCCCCACAGCCCCACCGGCATCGACGGCACGGGCTGGGTCACCACCAGCTCCCCCTGGCGGCCCACCACCGGGGCGCCGGTGGGGTCGAACGCCGCCACGTCGGCGCCGAGCGCCCGGCACGAGATCTCGCCCGCCCACACCGGCACGATCGGGGCGTGCCCGACGAGGATCGAGCAGATGTCGGTGCCGCCGCTGATCGACGCCAGCGGGATGTCGTCGCGCACGTGCTCGTAGAACCAGGCGAACCCCTCGGCCGGCAGCGGCGCGCCGGTGGAGCCGACGCTGCGCAGCGCCGACAGGTCGAGCTCGCCGCCCGGCGCCGAGCCGGCGCCGCGGCACGCCATGAGGAACGGCGCCGACGCGCCCAGGCACGTGGCCCGCGTGTCGGCACCCAGGCGCCACAGGGTGAGCGGCCCTGCGTGCATGGGGTCGCCGTCGTACAGGACGATGGCGGCGCCCACGACGAGCCCGGAGACCAGGTAGTTCCACATCATCCAGCCGGTGGTGGTGAACCAGAAGAAGCGGTCCCCCGCGCCGAGGTCGTGGTGCAGGCGCAGGTCGCGCAGGTGCGCGAGCAGGATGCCCCCGTGCCCGTGCACGATCGCCTTGGGCCGCCCGGTGGTCCCCGACGAGAACAGCACCAGCATCGGGTGGTCGAACGCCACCCGGACAGGCAGGAGCGGGGCTGCCTCCGCGACCAGGGCGTCCCAGGTGGTGCAGGCGGGGCCAGGCGGCTCGGGGGCGAACGCGTACGGCACGCGCACGGTCGCCCTCAGGCCGGGCAGCGCGGCCCGGACCGCCTCGGCCTCGTCCCTCCGGTCGACGAGGCGCCCGCCGTAGCGGTAGCCGTCGGCCGCCACCAGGACCGCCGGCCCGATCTGGCCGGCCCGGTCGACGACGGCCCGCACCCCGAGCTCGGGCGGGCACGATGCCCAGACGGCACCGATCGCCGCGCACGCCAGCATCGCCACGACCGCCTCGGGGATGTTGGGCAGGTAGCCGACGACGCGGTCACCGGGCCCCACGCCGAGCCGGCGCAGGCCGGCGGCAGCCCGCGCCACCTGGTCCCGCAGCTCTCCCCGGGTGAGGACCTGCTCCGGCCGGGTGTCGCTCCGGGCGACCACGGCGGTCTCGGCGTCGCCGCCGGGGGCGAGCGCGTGCTCCGCGTAGTTGAGCCGGCAGTCCGGGAACCAGCGGGTGCTGGGCATGTCGTCGCCGACCCGGACCGTGGACGGGTCGCCGTCGGCCCGAACGCCGCCGAAGCGCCACAGCGCCGACCAGAACCGGTCGACGTCCGCCACCGACCACTGCCACAGCTCCTGGTAGTCGGGGACACCACCGGCCCCGCCCGGCGCCCCCGGACGGGTCACGCCGACCGCAGCGGCGAAGCGCCCGATCTGGGTCGTGCCGGCGACGGCGGCCGACGGCGACCACAGCACCTCGGGCGACGTCGCCCGGGCGGAGGAGCGGGCGGCCATGGCTGACATGCTGGCACCCCGGCGACGACGGCGCCCGCCCACCTTCCGCCCGGCGCCCACCCTGCCGCCCGCCCCCCAGCCGCCCGGCGCCCACCCTGCCGCCCGCCGGGCGCTCGTCCCCAGCCGCGCGACGCCCGGCCGGATGGCCACCGCGTCCACCGGTCCCGGCCGGCATTGCCACGCAGGCCCGTCCGGTCCCGCACGCCGGGCGGTCGCCCCGGCCCGGCGTGCAGGCCCGCGGATAGCGTCGATCCGCAGTTGACTAACTACCCAGGGTGAGCGTCGGGCAACCAACCTGCGCCGATCACCACTCTATGCAGTAAGCTAGATGCCGACGGTGGCAACAAGGGCTACCACCACGTACCATCGAGGGTATGACGAGGTGGACCGTCCGGGGAACCGCGGGCCGGCGATCGGCGCCTCGCACCGCCCCGCCGGCGTTCCCGGCCGCCGTGGCGGCGGCGTCGGTGCTCGGCCTGGTGGCCGCCCTCGGCGGGGTGGTCCCGGCCTCCGGGCAGGGCGCGGGCACGGGCGTGCGGGGGGCGCAGGCGGTGGCGACCGTGGCGTCGCCGGCCAGCCTGGTCGACCCGCTCATCGGCACGTCGAACTACGGGAACACCACCCCCGCGGCGGCCATGCCCTTCGGGATGGTCGAGTGGGGGCCGGCCACGGCCGACCGGCCGGTGGGCAACTACGCCAACGGCCAGCCGCTGACGGGGCTGTCGGTCACCGACGCGCAGGGGGCGGGCTGCCGCGTGCTGGGCGACGTGCCCATCCTGCCGGCGCTGTTCTCGGGGCCGGCACCGGCGCTCGCCGATCCCACGGCGGCGAGCGCGGTGCTGGCAGGGCAGCAGGCCAGCCCCGGGCAGTGGGACGGCATGCTCGACCAGACCGCCGCGCCGGCGGGGCCGATGGCGGTGGACCTGGCGGTCACGACCCGCTCGGGCATCGCCAAGGTCGCCTTCCCGGGGAGCGCCGCCGCCTACCCGGGCCTGCTGGTGAAGGCGGGGGACTCGCTGGCCGGCGACACCGCTGCGTCCGTGACCGTCGGGCCGGACGGGATGGTCGAGGGGCGGGCGACGTCGGCGCCGTTCTGCGGGGCGCCGGCCGCGTCGGCGGTCACCGTCTACTTCGCGCTCCAGTCCCAGCAGGCACCCGTGTCGGTCGGCACCTGGAGCGCGCCGGCGGGGGTGACGCAGCAGGCGTCGGCGTCGGGCGCGGGGTCGGGGGCGTGGCTGTCGTTCGCTCCGGGGACGACGCTGGTGCGGCTGAAGGTCGGCGTGTCGTACGTGTCCGAGCAGGACGCCATGGCGAACATCGGCGCCGAGGACCCCGGGTGGTCCGAGTCCGCCGTGGCGCAGTCGGCCAGCGCAGCGTGGAGCTCGCTGCTGGGCAGGGTGGCGGTGACCGGTGGGACGCTCGACCAGCAGCAGGTGTTCTACACGGCGCTCTACCACTCGCTGCTGGCCCCGCAGACGGTGTCGGACGCCAACGGTGCCTACCTCGGGTTCGACGGCACGGTCCACCACCTGCCTGCCGGCCAGGCCCAGTACTCGATGTTCTCGGGGTGGGACATCCAGGGCTCGCAGTTCGCGCTGCTGTCGGTGCTCACCCCCGGGCGGGCCGCGCAGATGGCCCAGTCGCTGGTGCGCGACGCCGAGCAGGGCGGGTGGCTCCCCCGCTGGCCGCTGGCCTCGTCGTACACCGGGGTGATGGAGGGCGACCCCGCTGACGAGCTCATCGCCGAGGCCGTCGCCTTCGGCGCCACCGCCGGCCTGGACCAGCAGACGGCGCTCCTGGAGATGTGGGCGGGCTCGGCGGTCCCCCAGAGCTACTCGCCGAGCGACGACGGCCAGGGCTACTACCTCGAGCGCTACGGCCTGACGCAGTTCAACACCATCCACTACGTGCCGGGCGACGCCTCCCTGTCGCTGCAGTACGCCCTGGACGACTTCGCCATCGCGCGGGTGGCGGCCACCCTCGGGGACACGGCCCTCGCCGACCAGGAAGGTGCCCTGGCGCGCTCCTGGAAGGAGCTGCTCGACCCGGCGGCGAGCCTCCCCGGCTCCCCCACCCCGACCTCCGGTGCCATCGAGCCGCGCTGCAGCGCCTCGCCGACGCCGTGCACGGCGAGCTCGCCGTTCTCGTCGACGTCCGTGGTGGCCCCGAGCGGCGCGTTCCAGCAGGCCGGGTTCATGGAGGGGAACGCCGCCCAGTACACGTGGCTGGTCCAGGACGACCTGCAGGGCCTGGCCAGCGCGCTCGGCGGCGACGCGGTGGCG